>NZ_QZFV01000009.1:0-11919 GCF_003600245.1 Amycolatopsis panacis | reverse complement strand
CGGATCACGTCGGTATAGAGGTCCGTGAAGGGACCCTTCACGGACTCTGAGTCTGTGAAGGGTCCCTTCACGGACGTCCTGGCGCGCGACGGGGGGCGATCTTGTTTCCGAGTTGTAGCTGATCGGGGCTGGTGCGGGCGGCAGCGGTATGGAAGTCTGCGGTCGTGGCGGCAAGTGGCGAGGGGAACCCGCCGCAGGAGCGCCCGCACGGGTGGCTCCTGCGGCCGTCCGCCGGGCACAATCGGCGCGGTGGACTCATCGGATGCGCTGCTGCCGCGACCGCGTAGGGAGATCGTGCCGGGGGCGGTACACGTCCCGGACTGGCTCGATCCCGCGCAGCAGCGCGCGCTCGTCGAGGCGTGCCGTGGCTGGCGCGGATACCGCGCGACCCGGTTGCCCAGTGGCGGCGTGATGTCCGTACGCACGGTGTGTCTCGGCTGGCAGTGGTTGCCCTACCGCTACTCGCGTACGCGCGAGGACGGTTCGCCGGTGCAGCCGTTCCCCGGTTGGCTCGCCGACCTCGGCCGTCGCGCGCTTGCCGATGCCTATCGTCGTCCGGCCGTGGATTACCACCCGGATGTGGCGCTCGTGAACTACTACGACGACGCCGCGAAAATGGGCATGCACCAGGACAAGGACGAACGGTCCCCGGACCCGGTGGTCTCGCTCAGCCTCGGTGACACGTGCGTGTTCCGCTTCGGCAACACCGAGCACCGTAACCGTCCGTATACCGACATCGAACTGCGGTCCGGCGACTTGTTCGTGTTCGGCGGCGCGGCCCGGCTGGCCTTCCACGGGGTGCCGAAGACGTTGCCCGGTACCGCGGATCCGGAGCTGGGCCTGACCGGGCGGCTCAATCTCACGCTGCGAGTGTCCGGCCTCGCAGCGTGAACCGCACCCGTTGCCCCGGCCGCAACTGCGCGGCGAGGTCCAGATCAGGCTCGGGGACGACCGCGGCCACGGGGTAACCGCCGGTCACCGGGTGATCGGCGAGGAACAGGATCAGCACTCCGGACGGCGGGACCTGCAACGCGCCCGGCATGGCCGCCTCGGGCGCCAGTTCGCCATGGCGCACGCGGGTCAGCGCGGGGCCGGACAGCCGCACGCCGACCCGGTCCAGGTCGCTGGTCACGGTGTAAGCGGTACTGGCCAAAGTGGACAGTGCGTAATCGGTGAACCAGTCCAACCGCGGGCCGGGTTCCAAGCGCAGCAACGGTTCTTCGATCCACGGCGGCCGAGGCGCGAAGTCGGCGGTAGGCCAGCCGTGGACGAGGCGGCCGATCGGCAGGCTCACTCCGGCGGTGAGTGGCGGTGGCCCCAGCCTGCCCAGTGTGTCAGTGGCGCGTGCGCCGAGGACCGGTGGCACGTCGAAGCCGCCGCGTACCGCGACGTAGCTGCGCATGCCTCGTTCGGCCGTGCCCAGCCGGAGTTCTTCACCGGGTCGCAGCATGATCGGCGCGTACGTCGCCCCCGCGCGGCCTCCGGCCTGAACAGGCACCTCGGCGCCGGTGACTGCGACGGTCGAGTGTTCCGACACCCGCATCCGTAGTCCGCCGAGCGTCACTTCTAGTGCAGCGTGGGTCTCTGGGTTGCCCACGAGCCGGTTCGCGAGCTTCAGCGCGCCACGGTCGGCCGCACCGGACCGTCCGACACCCACCGCCGCGTACCCCGTCCGCCCCAAGTCCTGCACGGTGGCGAAGGGTCCGGGATCGAGGATTTCGGCTTTGCCGGTCAATCGTGCACCTCGAACCGCACCTGAGTGCCCGGCGACAGCAGGTTCGGCTGGGGCCGCTCGACGTCCCAGACCGGAGCGTCGGTGCGCCCGAGCAGATGCCAGCCGCCTGGTGACGGATGTGGGTAGACAGCCGTGTACTCACCGGCGATGGCAACCGCGCCAGCTGGCACGCGCGTACGCGGCGTACTACGGCGTGGCAAATGTAGCCGTGGGTCGAGCCCGGTCAGGTAAGCGAATCCCGGTGCGAAGCCGCAGAATGCCGCGACGTACGTTCCCTCGGAATGGCGTCGTACGACCTCCGCGACCGAATAGCCGGTGGCGTCGGCGACCTCGGCCAGGTCTGCGCCGTCGTAGCGCACTGACAACGTGACCGTGTCCGCTTCGCGGGTCGGCTGTTCCACTATGGACAGTTCGGACAATGCGCGGCTGATCATGGCTGCGTCGGTGTGTGCCGGGTCGAACTGCACCAGTAACGTGCGTGCTGCCGGGACCAGCTCCACGACGCCTTCCGGAGGATCGGCCTGGCACGCGGCTTGAAGGCCCAGTACGTCGTCTGCTTCTACCAACACTGCCGAGTCGCCGTAACGCAAGATTCGCATCACACGAACGACCTCAGCGGTACGCCGGCTTCGGTGAGCGAAGCGCGGATTCGGCGGGCCAACACGACCGCGCCCGGTGTATCTCCGTGTACGCACAGAGAGTCTGCGCGAAGCGTGAGCTGCCCGCCCTCGATGTCGGTGATGTCCCCGGTGGTCGCCATGGCGAGCGCGCGCGTCGCAACTGTCGACGCGTCGTGAAGAACAGCTCCCGGCTTCTTTCGCGACACCAGTAGGCCTTCAGGCGTGTACGCGCGGTCCGCGAACGCTTCTGCGTACGTCGGGACGCCGGCTGCCCTCGCAGCGTGGAGCATCTCCGAATCCGGAGGACACAGCAGCGCCAGATCCTCGTGGTATCGCCGTACACCTTCGACGAGTGCGGCAGCTTGCTCCCGGTCGACGGCCGCCGTGTTGTACAGCGCGCCGTGCGCCTTCACGTAGCGCACGCGACTGCCCGCGGCGCGCGCGAAGCCGTCGAGCGCACCGATTTGGTAGAGCACTTCGTCGGCGAGGTCTTCCGGAGCGATGTCGAGCGCGCGCCGGCCGAACCCGGCCAGGTCGCGGTAGCCGACGTGCGCGCCGATGGCGACTCCACGTTCTGCCGCGAGGTCGCACACGCGGCGCATTACCCGCGCTTCCCCAGCATGGAAGCCGCACGCGACGTTCGCGCTGGTCACGATGTCGAGCATGGCTTCGTCGTCGCCCATTTTCCAGGCGCCGAAGCCTTCGCCGAGGTCGCTGTTGAGATCCATGTCAGTCAGTCCACCCGGTAATCGCGGTCTCGCTGGTCGGTCAAGAACATGTACCCCGGTGCGTGCGTGATGGCGAACGGGGGCCGGGACGCGATCAGCGCGGCCTGCGGCGTGACCCCGCACGCCCAGAACACCGGCACGTCGCCCGGCTCGGCCACCACCGCGTCACCGAAGTCCGGCCGGTCCAGGTCGGCGATGCCCAGCTCGGCCGGATCACCGACGTGCACCGGCGCTCCGTGTACCGCGGGCATCGCGCCGCTGATGCGCACGGCGTCCGCCACGCGTTCGGCCGGGATGTACCGCATCGACACGACCATCGGCCCACTCAGCCGTCCGGCGGGCTCGCACTGGATGTTCGTCCGGTACATGGAGACGTTGCGGCCCTGTGCCAAGTGCCGCAACGGGATGAGCACGGACCGCAGCCAGGTCTCGAAGGTGAAGCTACAGCCGATCGAGAACGCGACGAGGTCGCTTCGCCACAGCTCGGTCACGTCGGTGACTTCGCCGGTCAGTTCCCCGTCGCGCCATACGCGGTAGCGTGGCAGGTCTGTACGGAGGTCCGCGCCAGGCGCGAGCTTCGTCGACGGGTCGCCCGGTTCGCTCACGTCAAGGACCGGGCACGGCTTCGGGTTGCGGCGGCAGAACTCGCGTACGTCCTCGGCCCAGTCCCGGGGAACGGCGATCAGGTTGGTCTGCGCGTAGCCATCCGCCCAGCCGCCGGTCGGGTGCTCGGCGCCGGCGCGGAACAACGCGCGTGCCTGCGCCGGAGTGAGCGTGGCCGGATCCTGGAAGACGGTCATGACGTAACTCCTGTCAGCTCTCGTCCGCGCGTCTCGGGCAGGCCGAGCAACGCCAGCGCCGCGATCGCGTACCCCACTGCGCCGAGTGCGATCGCGCCACCCGCGCCGAGGAACCCGACGACCGCGGGGAACGCGGCGCCGACTGCACGGCCGAAGTTGTAGGTGAAGCCCTGCCCGGTCGCGCGCAGCTCGGTGGGGTACAGCTCGGCCAGGTAGGCACCGAAGCCGCTGAAGATCGCCGAAGTGGAGAAGCCGAGCGGGAAGCTGATCGCCAGCATCAAGCCGTTCGCGCCATAGGGCAACTGTACGAACAGCACGATCAGAATCGCCGACAGCACGGAGAACAGCAGGAAGGTCTTCTTCCGCCCCAGCAGGTCTGTGAGGTAGCCACCGCATACGTAGCCGATGAACGCGCCCGGGATCAGCAGCGCGAAGTACCCACCAGTGTTGACCACGGACAAGCCGCGGCTCACCTTGAGGTAGTTCGGCATCCATGTGAACAGTGTGTAGTAGCCGCCCTGTACGCCGGTCGCGAGGAGAGCCGCGAACATCGTGGTGCGCAACAAGCCGGGCTGAAAGATGGCGACGAGCGAACCACGGTTCTTCGTCGCCGTACGGCGGGCCGTGACTTCCGGAGCGTCTTCGACACTGCGTCGTACCCACAGCACGAGCAATGCGGGGAGCACGCCGACCCAGAACAGCACCCGCCACGCGATGTCGGCGTCGAGCACGCTGAACAGCACGGTGTACACGATCACCAGCAAGCCCCAACCCACCGCCCACGCGCTCTGTACGAAGGCGACAGTTCGGCCGCGATAGCGCGTCGCGCAGTACTCAGCCACCAGCGCAGCGCCGACCGCCCACTCGCCGCCGAACCCAAGACCCTGAAGGCCACGGAAGATCAGCAGCGTCTCGAAGTTGGGCGCGAAGCCGCACAGCACCGTGAAGACGGTGTACATCGCGATGGTCAGCTGCAGTGTGCGTACGCGGCCGATGCGGTCGGCCAGCACCCCTGCGCCGATCCCGCCGATCGCGGACACCACCAGCGTCGTGGTGCTCAGCAGGCCGGCTTCCCCGGAGCTGATGCCGAAGTACGCGGTGATCGCGGCCAATCCGAACGGAAGGGTCTGGTAATCGAACGAATCGAGGCCGTATCCGCCGAACGCGCCGAGGAAGGCGCGCCGACCCTTGTGGCCGAGCGAGCGGTACCAGGCGAACGGGCGGACCGCGTCCTTGGTGCCTTCGGTGACAGGGACGTTCATGGGTCAGCACCTCACAGGGGACGACTCAGAGTGGCACGGGTCACAAACGGGTACCGTACGGATCGTTGAACAATCCCACAAGACTCTCATTGGATCGTCCCTCATTTGTTGGCTAGGCTCCCTCCAGTGGGCACCGAGGACACCCCGCCGGGGCTGGAAGCCGATCGCGGACTGCTGGGCCGGACGAGTACCGCCGAGCGGGTGGCGGGCGTGCTGCGCACCCGGATCGCGGAGGGCTTCTTCCCGCCCGGCAGCCGGCTCTCCGAACAGGACATCGGCAGCGCGCTGGGCGTCTCCCGCAACACTCTCCGTGAGTCGTTCCGGCTGCTGACCCATGAACGGCTGCTGGTACACGAGCTGAACCGCGGCGTGTTCGTGCGGATGCCGAGCGTCGAGGACGTCCGCGACATCTACCGGGTGCGCAAGATCGTGGAGTGCGCGGCAGTCCGCGGGGTCACCGGGAAACCGGGCAGCTACCGGCGGATCGCGGGCACCGTGGCGGACGGGGACCGGGCCGCTCGCGAGGCGCGCTGGCAGGACCTCGGCACCGCGAACATCCGGTTCCACACCGAATTGGTGGCGCTCACGGACAGTGCTCGTGTGGCCGAGCTGATGCAGGGGCTTACCGCGGAACTGCGCCTGGTCTTCCACGTGATGGCCGACCCGCGTCGGTTCCATGAGCGGTACCTGCCGCGCAATCACGAAATCTTGACTGTCCTCGAAGCGGGGGACGGTGTCCGTAGCGCCGAGCTGCTCGCCAGGTACCTCGACGACGCCGAAGCCCAGCTGGTGGAGGCGTACGCGGAGCGCATTCCCGGAAAATGACTCATCCGCAAGGTTTCCGGCGCGGACGGGCGGGGATGGTGCCCGTTGGGGCGGACTCTTCGCGCGGTGCCTGACGTGCGTGGCGGGCGCGGCTAGCGTCGCGGGCAGTCGCGTGCGAATTCACTCGGCAACCCCGGGACCCCCAGCCGGGGCGTGCCAGGTGGAGCCGGACCGGGTAGGGCCGCCCCCTGAACCGGTCTGGCCGCACGTGGCGTGGGAGATGGTGAAGCGCGGTGGGCCGTGGTCCCCGGGGGGAGATGACGGCCCATCGCCACTCGCCGGGCTTGCCCCGTTCTCCGGTCCAGCACGATCCGTGCACAGTGGACTGTCCGAAATCAGCGCATCCGCGGTATCCTGCCATGCTTGCTGGTCCGGGTGGGCCGGCAGTCGCACGACGTGGAAATCCGAGGGCGGCTAAAATCCAGATCGCCGTGCCCGACGGACACCGCACCATCTCGGCCGGGGTGGCCCGCAAGATCCTGAAGGCGATCGAGGAGGCAGAGCAGTGAAGACCTACCGGGTAACCGTTACCCGCGAAGGGAACTGGTGGATGGTGCACATTCCCGAGATCGACGGGCTCACCCAGGCTCGTCGCCTCGGCGAGGCACCCCTCATGGCCCGCTGCCAGCCTCGGCGCCGACCTTGACGACATGGAAGTCGACCTCCGGATCGATGCGGTCGGCGAGGTCACCGGCATTGCCGGACGGCTCAAGGTGATCGAGGAGGAACGCGCCCGCGCGAAAGAGCTGGTCGACCGTGCTGCGGCCGAGGCATCCAGCCTCGCGAAGGAACTCGCCGAGGAGATCCCGTTGCGCGACGTCGGCGCCATACTCGGGGTGTCCTATCAGCGAGTGCACCAGCTGGTGCACTCGTAGTGGTCACGCCTGGGGTGAACAGGATGTGGGCCACGCTGGCTCGACCGGAAGCCACGCTGCGGTGCCTGGTGGACCTTCAGTGGCGCGTCAGGCAGGCGCGGTCCCGTGGCTGTCTCGTAGCGACCGGGCGATGATCGTGCGCTGGATCTCCGACGCTCCTTCGTAAATCCGGGGCGCGCGAACCTCGCGATAGAGGTGTTCGAGCAAATGACCTCGACGGAGCGCGCGGGCGCCATGCAGTTGTACCGCAGAATCGACGACGTACTGCGCGGCCTCGGTAGCGAAGAGCTTCGCCATCGCTGCGCGTCCGGCGAGGTTCGGTTCACCCGCGTCGTACGCCGAAGCCGCGGTGTACACGAGAAGCCGCGCGGCTTCGGTGCGAGTGGCCATCTCCGCGAGCGTGTGCGCGACAGTTTGCTGCTTGACCAACGGTCCGCCGAAAGCCTCGCGCTCGGCGGTGTATTCCACGGCCGCGTCCAGCGCGGCTTGTGCCATCCCGACGGCGAATGCTCCGACGCTCGGGCGGAACAAGTCCAGCGTCCGCATGGCGACGGCGAAACCGTGGTTCTCCTCGCCCAGCAGTTCGTCACGGTCCACGCGAACGCCGTCGAACACCAGCGTGCCGATCGGATGCGGGCTCACCAGGTCGAGATGCTCCCCACCGAGCCCGGTCCGGTCGCCGGGCACCACGAACGCACTCACGCCCCGGGCGCCGGCACCCGGGGTGGTACGGGCGAAAACCGTGTAGAAATCGGCTTCCGGTGCGTTGGAAATCCACATCTTCTCGCCGGACAGCCGCCAGCCATCACCGTCGGGCTCAGCGGCCAGCTGCAACGCGGCGGCGTCCGAACCGGCCGCGGGCTCGGTGAGCGCGAACGCGGCCACCGCGTCACCGGAAGCGACCGCGGGCAGCCAGCGGGCGACCTGTTCGTCCACACCGGACTGGAGAATCGGATAGCTGCCGAGCCCTTGCAACGCGAGCGCGGTCTCGGCTTCGGTGCACTGCCCGGCGAGCGCCTCCCGAAGCAGGCAGAGATCCATCGCGGCCGCCTGTCGGGTCGGCTGTCCACTTTCGACTCCGGGGAACAGCCGGGCGAGCAGACCGTCCGCGCCCATCGCCTTGAGCAGCGGCCGGTTCACCGCACCTTCGGCGCCCGCTGCGGCCAGCGGGCGGAGCCGGTCGGCGGTGATCTGACGGACCGAGGCGGCCAGCGCTCGTTGCTCGGGCGTCAGGGCGAACACGTTCATCGGGCACTCTCCGGTCGCCAGCGGGCGTGTGCGGTCTGGTGCCCGCCGGTGCGGACGAGGTCCAGCCGCGGTTGTG
This sequence comes from Amycolatopsis panacis, assembly GCF_003600245.1. Classification (NCBI taxonomy): domain Bacteria; kingdom Bacillati; phylum Actinomycetota; class Actinomycetes; order Pseudonocardiales; family Pseudonocardiaceae; genus Amycolatopsis; species Amycolatopsis panacis. The sequence continues at coordinate 3,750 of NZ_QZFV01000009.1, read as the reverse complement.
GGCCGTCCGTGCGGCCGGTCTGTGGCTTGCGCTTCCCGGCTGCCCACGGCAGGGGCCAGGCGACGGGGTAATCTTGCTCGGCCGCTGCATGCAAAGTCCACTGTGGATCATAGAGGTGACTGCGCCCGATTGCGCACAGATCCGCGCGGCCGGCCAGGATCAGCGAGTTCACGTCGTCGTAGGAGGAGATCGCGCCGACTGCGATCACCGCCGTGCCGTAACGCCTGCCGACCTCGTTGCGGATGCGGTCGGCGTACGGGGTTTGGTAGCTGCGCCCGAATTTGGGCTGCTCCTCGCTGACCACCTGTCCGGTCGACACGTCGATCGCCGCCGCGCCGTGCTCTGCGAATGCCTGCGCGATCGCCACTGCCTCGTCGGCGCCATTGCCGCCGGGAAACCAGTCCGTGGCCGAGATGCGGACGGTCATCGGCCGCTGCGCCGGCCACGCGGTGCGCATCGCGTCGAACACCTCCAGCGGGAACCGCAGCCGGTTCTCCGGCGAGCCGCCGTACTCGTCGGTGCGGTGATTGGTGAGCGGGGACAGGAACGAGGACAGCAGATATCCGTGCGCGCAATGCAGTTCCAGCAGATCGAATCCGGCACGGGCTGCGGCGCGCGCGGCCGAGACGAACTGTTCGCGGATCTCCGAAAGATCCATAATGGACAGCTCGCGCGGGGTCTGATTCTTCGGCGAGTACGGCAGTGGTGACGGACCGCAGACCTCCCACCCGCCTTCCGGCAGCGGGTCGTCCATGCCTTCCCACATCAGTTTCGTGGCGCCCTTGCGGCCGGAATGTCCCAGCTGCAGGCCGATCTTCGCGGGCGTCTCCCGGTGCACGAAATCGACGATCCGCTGCCACGCCTGTTCCTGCTCGGCGGTGTAGAGCCCGGGGCAGCCCGGCGTGATCCGGCCCTCCTCGGACACGCAGATCATCTCGGTCATCACCAGCCCGGCGCCGCCGAGTGCCTTGCCTCCGAGGTGTACCAGGTGAAATTCGCCTGGTACACCGTCCACAGCGGAGTACATGTCCATAGGGGACACTACGACGCGGTTGGCCAGCTCCAGCGGGCCGATCCGCGCTGGCTGGAACATCGGCGGGGCCACGGTCGTGCCCACTGAACCGGCGAACCACTCGTCCAGCTCGGCGGCGAACTCGCGGTCGCGCAGCTTGAGGTTGTCGTAGGTGACGCGGCGGCTGCGGGTGAGCAGGTTGAACGCGAACTGCGCCGGCTCCTGATGCGTGTACTGCGCGAGGTTTTCAAACCATTCGAGACTCGCCTGCGCGGCCCGCTGAGTGGAGGCGACCACGGGTCGGCGCTCTTCCTCATACGCAGCAAGGGCTTCCGGCACGTCTGGTTGCTCGTGCAGGCAGGCGGCGAGCGCCAGAGCGTCTTCCATGGCCAGCTTTGTGCCGGAGCCGATGGAGAAGTGCGCGGTATGCGCGGCATCGCCGAGCAGTACGACGTTGTCGTGCACCCAGCGTGCACAACGCACTGTGCCGAAGGTGCCCCACTTGGAGTTGTTGGCCAGTATCCGGTGCCCTTCGAGCACATCGGCGCACAGCTCGCGGATCAGCTCGATCGACTTCTCGTCGCTTTCCCCCGGACCCAGCCCGCTCGCGGCGATCGGTGCGAACGCTCGCTGCCACACCTGTTCGTGCAACTCCAGGATGAACGTGCTGCCGTCGCGCCCGTAGGGATAGCCGTGGATCTGCATGATCCCGTGCGGAGTTTCGAGGACGTGGAACTTGAACGCGTCGAACACGAGATCGGTGCCCAGCCAGAGGTAACGGCACTGCCGCGTTTCCACCGAAGGTCCGAATGCCTCGGCGAACCTGGTCCGCACCGCCGAGTTCACCCCGTCCGCGGCGACCACGAGGTCGTACTCCGCGGCGAGTCCGGCGGCGTCCGGGGCGGGGGTGGAGAAGCGGACGTCCACGTCGAGATCGCGGCAGCGCTGCTGAAGGATCGCCAGCAGCCGCTTGCGGCTCATCGCCGCGAAACCGTGCCCGCCCGAGGTGGTCACGGTGCCGCGGTAGTGCACGTCGATGTCGTCCCAGCGAGCGAATTCGCGGCTCATCGCCTCGTGCACCACGGCGTCGGCGTGTTCGATCCCGCCGAGGGTCTCGTCGGAGAACACCACGCCGAAGCCGAACGTGTCGTCGGGTGCGTTGCGCTCCCAGACGGTGATCTCGTGCGCCGGGTTCAGCTGCTTGGCAAGCACGGCGAAGTACAGCCCGGCCGGGCCGCCGCCTAGCACCGAAATTCGCACGAGGCTCAGGGTATGTCGCACTATGTACGACCGTCAATAATACGAGAGATGGGCTACGCTGGCGGCCATGGAACGGATCAACCCGCCCGAGCTGGCGCGCCCGTCGGGCTTTTCGCACGTGGTGACCGCGGAGGGCCGGTTCGTGTTCCTCGCCGGGCAGACCGCGCTGGACGTGGACAACCGGATCGTCGGTGAGGACGTGGTGACGCAGTTCGAACGCGCACTCGGCAACCTGCTCACGGCGTTGCGTGCTGCGGGCGGAGAGCCGTCGGACCTGTGCAGTCTCACCGTGTACATCGTCGATATGGACGACTATCGCGCCCACGCGCGTGAGATCGGCCAGGTGTGGAAGAGGCTCGTCGGCACGGAATACCCGGCAATGGCCGGGATCGGAGTGAGCCGGCTGTGGGACGTCGAAGCGCTGGTGGAGGTCCAGGGTTTCGCGGTGGTCAGCCGCTGAGCGCCCGCCGGAGATACTGCTGTGCCGAGGACTCCAGGCGGTCGTGCAGGGTGAAGAACACTTCTGCGGCACGGATTCCGGACCAGCCGGGCGGCAGCAGTTCGGCGGGCAGGCCCGGGTCCAGGTACGGCATCCGCCGCCAGCCGGTGAGCACGCGCAGGTAGTCGGCGAATGCTTCGTCGAGCGGGGTCGTCCGGCGCCGCTGCCAGCGCCGCAGCGTCGGCTCGTGCTCTTCGAGGAACGCGGTGTACAGATCGTGGAGCTGGTCGAGATCCCACCACTCGCGGACCTTCTCGCGGGCGTCGCCGAAGGCGAGGTGCTCGGCGTGAAACAGATCGGCGTACCCGTCCAGGCCGAGCCGGACGAGCGTGGCCGCGGTGACCTCGTGCAGATGCGCGGGCGCGATCCAGACGCCCGAGGACGCGGTGCCGAAGCCGAGCCGGGACAGCTGGGTACGCAACACGTGCCGCTTGTGCCGCTCCGCCTCGGGCACGGAGAACACGGCCAGTAGCCAGCCGGCGTCGAGAGCGGCCCGCTCGCGACGGAAGATGCGTTCGTCGCCTTCGCGGAGGATGTCCAGCGCGGTGGCCGACAGCTCGTACCCGGCCATGCCGCCGTGGCGGACCGCCTGCAGGATGCCGCGGCGCTTGAGCCGGGAGATCGAGGAGCGCACCGCCGGTTCGTCCACGCCGGCCTCGGCGAGCAGGCCGATCAGCGTGGCCACGGACAGCCAGCCACCGCCGGTCCGGTGATGCAGGCCGTAGACCGACACGATGAGCTGCCGGGGCTGCGCCGCGCGGCCGGTTTCGAGGTCGGTTGCCTCCCGTACGACCGTCACCCGCTCACCATACCCGGGGCCGATGGTCTGTGAAGGGACCCTTCACGGCGTCTGGGTCCAGGGCCCCGGCAAAGTTGGTCGGGGGCCCGGCAGCGGGCGATGCGGAGGTGTGTGTGCGACCACCTCGTGGCGTGCGCCGGACCGGTTTCGGGTCCGTGAAGGGACCCTTCACGGACTCTG
>NZ_QZFV01000008.1:0-12199 GCF_003600245.1 Amycolatopsis panacis | reverse complement strand
CCCGCTGCTGCGAAGGACCGTTCGGCGCAGTAAGACCGTTGGACGCACCGTCCTGATTGATCGCCGAACCCCGAACCACCGCCAGTACCCGATGCCCGTTGCGGCGAGCATCGGAAAGCCGTTCCAGCACCAGAATCCCGACGCCTTCGGCCCAGTTCGTGCCGTCGGCGGCGCCCGCGAAGGGCTTGCAGCGGCCGTCCGGCGCGAGGCCGCGTTGCCGGGAGAACTCGATGAACATGTTCGGTGACGCCATCACGTTCACACCCCCGGCGAGCGCCAGGGAGCACTCCCCCGAACGCAGCGCTTGCGCGGCGAGATGCACGGCGACCAGCGAAGACGAGCACGCGGTATCCACCGACACCGCAGGGCCTTCCAGCCCGAGCGCGTAGGACACCCGGCCGGAGACGACGCTGGAGAACGAAGCGGTGCCGAGGAATCCCTCCACGCTCACGGGAATCGCGCTCAGCCGGGAGATGTAGTCATTGGACAGTGCCCCCGCGAACACCCCGGTCGCCGTGCCGCGCAAGGTGACCGGGTCGATTCCGGCGCGCTCCAGCGCTTCCCACGCGGTCTCCAGCACCTGCCGTTGCTGGGGATCCATCGCCAGGGCCTCGCGGGGCGAGATGCCGAAGAAGTCGGCGTCGAAATCCCCTGCGCCTTCGAGGAAAGCGCCTTCCGAGGCATAGGTGGTTCCGCGGTGGTCGGGGTCCGGGTGGAACAGTGAGCCGAGGTCCCAGCCGCGGTCTCCGGGGAATTCGCCGACCCCGTCACGGCCTTCGGCGACCAGCTGCCACAGCTGCGCCGGCGAGGTGACTCCGCCCGGGTAGCGGCAGCCCATGCCGACGATGACGATGGGGTCGGTTCCGGAGACCGTCGCGCCGGGCGCCGCTACGGCCGGGGCCGCTTCGTCGCCGGCGAATTCCGTGCGGAGGAAGGTCGTCAGCACGGCCGGGGTCGGGTGGTCGAAGATCAGCGTCGCCGGCAGCCGGAGACCGGTCGCGGCGCCGAGCCGGTTGCGCAGCTCGACCGCGGTGAGCGAGTCGAAGCCGATTTCGGTGAACGCGCGGCCGGCCTCGATCGTCTCGGCGCCCGCCTTGCCCAGCACCCGCGCGACCTCCCGCCGGACCAGGTCCAGCAGCAGCCGGTCCTGATCCGCGCGTGCCATCCCGGCGAGTTTGCGCTGCAGCTCACCGGCCCGCTCGGCGGTGGCGGCGTTCGCCTTGCCCCGGCTCGACACGCCGACGAGGCTGCGCAGCAGCGGCGAGATCGGCGCGTCCGCCGCATTCGCGCGTACGGTCGCGCGGTCCAGTTTCAGCGCGAGCAGGACCGGGTGGTCGATCCCGATCGCGCGGTCGAACATGGCCAGTCCCTCGTCCGCGGGAATCGGAGGGAAACCCGTGCGGCGCAGGCGTTCCTCGCCCTCTTCGCCGAGTCCGCCGCGCATTCCGCCGGACCACAGTCCCCACGCGAGCGACTGCGCGGCCAGCCCTTCGGCACGGCGGCGGGCGGCGAGTCCGTCGAGGAATCCGTTCGCCGCGGCATAGTTGCCCTGCCCGCCGTTGCCGAGCACGCCCGCCGCCGAGGAGAACTGGACGAACCAGCGCAGCGGCAGATCCGCGGTCAGCTCGTGCAGGTGCCAGGCCGCGTCCAGCTTCGGCGCGAAGACCCGGTCCACCCGCTCGGGGGTAAGTGCGTCGATCGTGCCGTCATCGAGCACTCCCGCCGCGTGTACGACGCCGGTCAGGGGGTGCTCGGCCGGGATGGTGGCGAGCAGGTCGGCGAGCGCCGCGCGGTCGGCGCAGTCGCAGGCGGCGACGGTGACCTCGGCACCCAGCTCGCGCAGCGCGGCGGTCAGGTCCGCGGCACCGGGGGCATCCGGGCCGCGGCGGCTGGTGAGCAAGAGGTGCCGCACGCCGTGCCGGGCGACGAGGTGCCGGGCGAGCAGGCCACCGAGACCGCCGGTACCGCCGGTGATCAGCACCGTGCCCGAGGGCTCGGGTCCGCGCGGCACGCTCAGCACGACCTTGCCGATGTGCTGGGCCCGGCTGAGCAGCCGGAACGCCTCCGGTGCCCGCCGGACGTCCCACACGCGGGTGGGCAACGGCGTGAGCGCCCCCTGTTCAAACAGGGTTATCAGGTCGGCCCACATACGGGTGAACAGCTCCGGGCCGGCCTCGATCAGGTCGTACGGGCGGTAGTGCACGCCGGGGTGCCGCGCGGCGATCTCGCCGGGATCGCGCAGGTCCGCCTTGCCCATCTCAAGGAACCGTCCGCCACGCGGCATGAGGCGCAGCGACGCGTCCACGAAGTCGCCGGTCAGCGCGTCGAGCACGACGTCGACGCCACGGCCGCCGCTGGTGGCGAGGAAGTGTTCCTCGAAATCGAGCGTGCGAGAGCTGGCGATGTGGCCTTCGTCGAGCCCCGCTTCGCGCAGGATGTGCTGTTTGCCTTCGCTGGCGGTGCTGTAGACCTCGGCGCCGAGGTGCTTCGCGAGCTGTGTCGCGGCCATGCCGACGCCACCGGCGCCCGCGTGGATCAGCACGGACTGCCCCGCCTGCAGCCCGGCCAGCTCGGTGAGTCCGTAGTAGGCGGTGAGGAACACCAGCGGCACGGACGCGGCGGCTTCGAACGTCCAGCCCGCCGGGATCCGCGTCACCATCGCACGCCGCGCTGTGGCGACCGGGCCGATGCCGCCGACCGCGACGCCCATCACGGCCTCGCCGATGGCCAGATCGTCCACTTCGGACCCGACTTCGAGCACCACCCCGGCGACCTCGTTGCCCAGCGGTCCGGGCTCCTCGGCGAACATGCCGAGCACGTTGAGCACGTCGCGGAAGTTCAGGCCCGCCGCGGCGACGCCGATCCGGATCTCCTGCGGTGCCAACGGTTCCAGCGCCGGTGGGAACGGTTCCAGCCGCAGGTTCTCCAGGGTGCCGCGGCCGTCCATGCCGAGCCGCCAGGCCGGTTCCGCGGGCGGGATCAGCTCGTCGGTGCCGGGCAGCGCGGCCAGGCGCAGGGCGGCGAACGCGCCTTCGCGCAAAGTGAGCTGTCCTTCCCCGGTGTCCAACGCCGTCGCCAGCTCGGCCGGGCTCAGTTCACCGGTCTCGGTGTCGACAAGCACGAAGCGGCTCGGCTGTTCCGACTGGGCCGAACGGACCAGGCCCCACACCGCCGAAGCCGCCGGGTCGACGCGGCCGGAGTTCACCGCGTCCCGGGTCAGCACAACCAGCCGGGACCACTCGAACCGCGGTTCGGCAATCCACTGCTGCACCACGGCGAGGACTTCGTGGACGGCGGTGTGCGCCGCCATCACCCGATCGCCGTAGGTCCGGACCGGGAGCACGACCACCGGTGGGACGGATTCCCCGAGATCGGCGTGGAACGCCCACTCCGGCACACTGTCCGGTTCGGACACCACGACCGGAGTCCATTCCAGACGCAGCAGTGAGTCCATTTCGGATGGATGAGCCGCGGTGAGCTGATCAGCGGAGATTTCGCGCAAGGACAGCGAACCGACAGTGACGACCGGCGCACCCGTGCCGTCGGCGGCTTGCAGGCTGACTGTCCCGGATTGCCGGGGCGTGAGCCGGAGCCGCAGCGCAGTGGCGCCGGTGGCGTGCAGAGCGACGTCCTGCCAGGCGAAGGGCAGCTTCGCGGCGGCCTCCTCGTCGCCCATCAGGCCGATCGCGTGCAGACCGGCATCCAGCAGTGCCGGGTGGAGGCCGAACTTCTCCGCGTCGGCCGGTTCGGGCAGCTCGGTTTCGGCGAAGGTCTCCTCGCCGCGGCGCCAGGCGGCCCGTAATCCTCGGAAGGCCGGCCCGTACTGCAAGCCCGCGGTAGCGAACGCTTCGTAGACGTCGTCGATCGCGATCGCGGTGGCCCCCGCGGGCGGCCATTCGGCGAGGTCGAACCCGGCAGCGGGCGCTGTCGCGGCGAGCACACCGGAGGCGCGCAGCGTCCAGGCCTCGTCCCCGGCGCGGGCGTACAGCGAGACCGGGCGGCGGCCGGATTCGTCCGGCGCGGCGAGGACCACCTGCACGTCGAGCGCGTCGGCCAGGATCATCGGCTCGGCCACGATCAGCTCTTCGAGGTATTCGTAACCGGCCTCGTCACCGGCGCGCAGGGCCAGTTCGACCAGCGCGGTCCCGGGGAGGAGCGCGGTGCCGCCGACGGCGTGATCGGCCAGCCACGGGTGGGTGGCCGTCGAGATCCGGCCGGTGAAGACCAGCCCGGCGCCGTCGGCGAGGGTGACCGACGCGCCGAGCAGCGGGTGCCCGGCGTCAGTGAGGCCAAGCCCGGCCGGATCGCCGCCCGGGCCGGTGGACCGCAGCCAATAGCTTTCGCGCTGGAACGGATAGGTCGGCAGCTGCGCGACGCGGGCGCCAGTGCCGTCGAAAAAGGTCGGCCAGTCCACACGGCCGCCGCGCAGATGCAGCTCAGCGAGCGCGCCGAGCGCCGTAGTTGGCTCCGGCCGGTCGCGACGCAGCAACGGCACGGTGAGCGTGTCCTCGTCCGGCAGGATGCGCGCGACCATCCCGGCGAGCACGGAATCCGGGCCGAGTTCGAGGAACCGGGTGACGCCCTCGGCGCGCAGCCAGGAGACGCCATCGGCGAACCGGACCGGCTGACGGACGTGCCGGGGCCAGTACGCCGCCGTGGTGACCTCGTCCGGGCCGGCGAGCCGTCCGGTCACATTGGACACCACGGGAATGCTCGGAGTGGCATAGGAAACGCTCTCGGCGATCTCGCCGAACTCGGCGAGCATGCCGTCCATGCGTGGCGAGTGCGAGGCGTGCGAGATCCGCAGCCGCTTGATCTGCCTGCCGCGGGCGGCGAATTTCCCGGCCACCGCTTCGGCGGCGGCCTCGTCACCGGAGAGCACCAGTGCGTCCGGGCCGTTGATCGCCCCGATCGTGACACCGCCGGTCAGCTCGGCGCTGACCTCCTCCTCCGTGGCCTGCACCCCGATCATCGCCCCACCCGCGGGCTGGGCCTCCATCAGCCTGCCTCGCGCGGCGATCATCGCGGCGGCGTCGGCGAGTGGCCACACCCCTGCGCAGTGCGCGGCGGCCAGCTCGCCGGACGAGTGGCCGACGACGTAATCCGGGCGGACACCCCAGGATTCCAGCAGCCGGAACAACGCCACCTGGAGCGCGAACATCGCCGGCTGCGAGTACGTCATGCGGTCCAGCGGCGCCCGGTCCTCGCCGAAAACGATTTCGGCCAGCGGGCGGTCCAGGTGTTCGTCGAGCGCGGCGACAGCGGCGTCGAACGCCTCGGCGTACACCGGGAAAGCGTCGTAGAGTTCGCGGCCCATCCCGCACCGCTGGGAGCCCATGCCGGTGAACAGGAAGGCGGTCCGGCCGACCAGCGGGGCACCTTCGACGACGTTCACCGCGGGTTCTCCGGCGGCCAGCGCGGTGAGACCGTTGACCAAGTCCTGTTTGGACGAGCCCAGCACCGCGGCCCGATGTTCCAGCGCGCTGCGCGTGGTGGCCAGCGACCAGGCGAGGTCGAGCGGTTCCGCTTCCTCCACTGTGGACACGAGCTGCGCGGCCTGCGCACGCAGACCCGCTTCACTGCGGCCCGAGAGCACCCACGGCAGCACCGCCGGCGGATTGCGCACAGCGGCGTCCTTTTCGGACGGTGCGGAGGCCTGTTCGAGGATCAGATGCGCGTTGGTGCCGCTCATCCCGAACGAGGACACCGCGCAGCGGCGAGGGCGACCCGGCGTGGTCCACGGCCGGGACTCGGTGAGCAGCTCGACCGCGCCCGCCGCCCAGTCCACGTGCGGGGTCGGCTCGTCCACGTGCAGGGTCGCGGGCAGCACGCCGTGCCGCATCGCCTCGATCATCTTGATGATCCCCGCGACGCCCGCGGCGGCCTGGCTGTGCCCGATGTTGGACTTGATCGACCCCAGCCACAGCGGTTCCCCGCGGTCCTGGCCGTAGGTCGCCAGCAGGGCCTGCGCCTCGATCGGATCACCGAGGCGCGTGCCCGTGCCGTGTGCCTCCACCGCATCGATGTCCGAAGTGGACAGACCGGCGTTCGCGAGCGCGGCCCGGATCACGCGTTGCTGCGAAGGACCGTTCGGCGCGGTCAGGCCGTTGGACGCACCATCCTGGTTCACCGCTGAGCCGCGCACCACCGCCAGGACGCGATGTCCGTTGCGCTGCGCGTCGGAAAGCCGTTCCAGCAGCAGCATTCCGACGCCTTCGGCCCAGCCCGTCCCGTCGGCGGCGGCGGCGAACGCCTTGCAGCGGCCGTCCGCGGCCATTCCACGCTGGCGGGAGAACTCGATGAAGGTCTCCGGGGTCGCCATCACGGTCACCCCGCCGGCCAGTGCCAGCGAGCACTCGCCGGACCGCAGTGCGTGCGCCGCCAGATGGACCGCGACAAGCGAGGAGGAGCACGCCGTGTCGACCGTGACCGCGGGTCCTTCGAGCCCGAGCGTGTAGGACACCCGCCCGGACAGCACACTGGCCGCGGTTCCGGTGCCGAGGAACCCTTCCACCTCGGCGGCAGAGGCAAGCCCGGACACGTACTCCGTGCGCATCGCCCCGGCGAACACCCCGGTGTCGCTGCCCTTCAGGGAAGCAGCGTCGATTCCGGCGCGTTCGATGGCCTCCCAGGTGACCTCCAGCAGCAGCCGCTGCTGCGGGTCCATCGCCAGCGCCTCCCGTGGCGAGATTCCGAAGAACTCCGCGTCGAATTCGTCGGCCTCGGGCAGGAATCCCCCGGCGTCGGCGTAGCTGGTGCCCGGGTGATCCGGGTCCGGGTGGTACAGCGAACCGAGATCCCAGCCACGGTTGACGGGGAAGCCCGACATGCCGTCGGTCCCCTCGGCAACCAGACGCCAGAGCCGGTCCGGAGTATCGGCGCCGCCCGGGAAACGGCACGCCATTCCGATGACGGCCAGCGGCTCCGAACCGCTCTCCTCGGCCTCGCGCAGGCGCCGCCGGGTGTCCCGGAGTTCGGTCGTCAGCCGCTTCAGGTAGTCGAGGGTCCGATCTTCGGTGGTCATGCCGTGGTCCTCCCTCACCGCCGGTGCCCCGCACCGGCGCCGCGCCCGGAGCTTTCGGTCAGAGTTCCTTGTCCAGCAAGGCGAACATGTCGTCCATGGTCGCCTCTTCCAGATCGGCGTTCGCGTCCTCGCCGCTGTGCGCGGTCTTGTCCTGCCACAGCGAGACCAGCTGCCGCAGCCGCGCGCCGACGCGGTCGCCGTCCTCGCCCGCCGGATCCAGTGCGGCCAGCGAGGCCGCCAGTTTCGCGATCTCCCCGTCGACGCCGGTCTCCTGGTCGTCCCCGGCGGCGGGGACCACTTCGGACTGCAGGAATTTCGCCAGTGCGTCGGGGGTCGGGTAGTCGAAGATCAGCGTGGTGGGCAGCCGCAAACCCGTTGCGGCACCGAGGCTGTTGCGCAGCTCGACCGCGCTGAGCGAGTCGAAGCCCAGCTCGGTGAACGCGCGGGACGGCTCGATGGCCTCCGCGCCGCTGTGCCCGAGCGCCACCGCGGCCTGCCCGCGGACCACGCTCAGCAGCACCGTTTCCGCGTCCGCCGGGGAAAGCCCGGCCAGCCGCCGCTTCAGCTCGTCCGCCTGAGCCGCGCCGCCCGCCGCCGCGGATCGACGGCCGCCTGCCCTGGCCAGCGCCCGCAGCAGCGGCGGTACCGGCGACGCCTTGGCGTGCGCCCGCAGCCCGGCGACGTCCAGCTTCACCGGTACCGCGACCGGCGCCGGCATCGACGTTGCGAGGTCGAACAGCGCGAGCCCTTCGGCCGGGCTGAGCGCCCCGACTCCGTCCCGGCCCATGCGGCCGGAGTCGGCTTCGCCGCCCATCCCGTCGGCCCAGAGGCCGTAGGCGAGCGAAGTGGCGGGCAGGCCATGCACCCGCCGGTGCTCGGCGAGCCCGTCCAGGAAGGCGTTGGCCGCGGCGTAGTTCGCTTGCCCCGGCGCGCCGAGCACGCCGGCGGCCGAGGAGAACAGGACGAACATCGCCAGGTCGCGATCCCGGGTGAGGTCGTGCAGGTGCCAGGCCGCGTCCACCTTCGGACGCAGCACACCGGCCAGCCGTTCCGGAGTGAGCGAGGCGAACAGGCCGTCGTCGAGCACGCCGGCCGCGTGCACCACCCCGGTGAGTACCGGGATGCCGTCGAGCAGGGCCGCGAGCGCGTCCCGGTCGGCGGCGTCGCAGGCCTCCACCCGCACGTTCGCACCCAGCGCGGTCAGCTCGGTCACCAGCTCCGCGGCACCCGGCGCTGCGGCGCCACGGCGGCTGCTCAGCACCAGCTCGCGCACCCCGTGCTCCCGCACCAGGTGCCGGGCGAGCGCCGCGCCGAGACCGCCGGTCCCTCCGGTGATCAGCACCGCACCGGCCGGGTCGAGTCCGCGCGGCACCTTCAGCACGACCTTGCCGACGTGCCGGGCCTGGGACAGGTACCGCAATGCGTCCGGCGCCTGCCGGAGGTCCCACGTCCGGATAGGCAGCGGGGTGAGCACGCCGGTGTCGAACAACGCGATCAGCTCCTCCCACATCGCCGCGATCCGCGGGTGACCGGCCTCCATGACGTCGAAGGCACGGTAGGTCACACCGGGATGGTGCCCTCCGGCGTCGCCCTCGGGGCGGACATCGGTCTTCCCCATTTCCACGAAGCGCCCACCGCGCGGTAACAGCCGCAGGGAGGCGTCGACGAATTCGCCGGCGAGCGCGTTGAGCACCACGTCCATCCCGCGCCCGCCCGTGGTGGCCAGGAACTTCTCCTCGAACTCCAGCGTCCGGGAGGACGCGAGGTGCTCCTCGTCCATGCCCGCCGCGCGCAGCACGTCCCATTTGCCGACGCCGGCCGTGCCGAACACCTCGGCACCGAGGTGGCGGGCGATCTGGGTGGCCGCCATCCCCACGCCCCCGGCGGCGGCGTGGATGAGCACGGATTCGCCGCGGGACAGCCTGCCGAGGTCGGTCAGTGCGTACCAGGCGGTGAGGAACACCAGCGGCACGGACGCCGCCTCCTCGAAGCTCCACCCCTCGGGTATCGGCGCGAGCAGCGGGCGCTCGACGAAGGTGATCGGGCCGAATCCGCCGTAGACCAGGCCCATCACCCGGTCACCGGGCTTGAGGTCGGTGACCTCGGGGCCGACCGCGAGCACCACTCCGGCGGCCTCGTAGCCGGGCAGCCCGGCATCTCCGGGGTACATGCCGAGGAGGTTCAGCACGTCGCGGAAGTTGGCGCCCGCCGCGCGCACCTCGACCCGGACTTCGTCCGCGCGCAGGGGTTCGAGCACCTCCGGATAGGGCTGGAAGGCCAGCTGGTCCAGCGTGCCGCGAACCGGCGAGTCGAGCCGCCACGCGGGCTCGCCGACCGGCGGGACGAGATCCGCGAATGCGGTCGACGGCTGCAACCGGCAGGCGTGCAGCACCCCGTCGCGGACCGCCAACTGGGTCTCCTCGCCGATCCCCGCGACAGCCAGCTCGACCGCGTCTTCTCCCGGCGCGTCGACCAGGACGAGCCGGTCCGGGTTCTCGGACTGGGCGCTGCGGAGCAGGCCCCACACCGAAGCGGCGACCGGATCGATCTCGTCCGCCGCGGTGACCGCCACCGCGTTCCCGGTCAGGACGACGAGCCTGCTGTCCACCGTGGACTCGTCGGCAAGCCATTCCTGGACCGTGCCCAAGGTTGCCGAAAGCACCTCCTGCACCGCGTCCGGAACATCCTTTGTGGACCGATCTGCCGGAAGGACCACGACCGGTGGCACGGTTTCGCCGACGTCCCGCTGGTACGCCCAGGCGACCGGTTCGCCCGGTTCCACCGGGACCCAGCCGAGCCGGAACAGCGAGTCCGCTGTGGACGGTTCGGTATTCAGCTGTGCCGCGGAGATCTCCCGCAGCATCAGCGAGCCGACGGTCAGCACCGGCGCCCCGGTGGGGTCGGCCAGCTCGATCCGGACGGACTCGGCCCCGGTGCTCGTGACGCGGACCCGCAGCGCGGTCGCGCCGGTGGCGTGCAGGGCGACGTCCTGCCAGAGGAACGGCAGCCGGGTGACCTGCTCGGCGTCGGCGGGCAACAGTCCGATCGCGTGCAGGGCCGAGTCGAGCAGCGCGGGGTGGATGCCGAACTTCGCGGCGTCACCGGCCGCCTCCGCAGGCAGCGCCACTTCGGCGAGCACGTCGTCGCCGTGCTGCCAGGCGGCCTTGAGGCCCTGGAACACCGGACCGTAGCCGAGACCGGCCGTGCCCAGCTCCTCGTAAAGGGCGGCCACGTCGATCGGCTCGGCCCCCGGCGGCGGCCAGGCCCCGGCCGTTGCGGAGGGACCGCGTTCTTGCGCGGCGAGCAGACCGGTGGCGTGCAGCGTCCACGGCTGCTCGGCCGGAGCGTCCTGCTGTCGCGAGTAGACTGTTACCTCGCGTTGTCCCTCCTCTGTGGACTCTCCGAGCACGATCTGCACGGCGAGACCACCGGTGTCCGGCAGCACCATCGGTGCCTGCAGGCTCAGCTCCGCCAGACGCGGGCAGCCCAGCTCGTCGCCGGCCCGGGTGGCCAGTTCGACCAGCGCCGCGCCCGGTACCAGCGTCGTCCCGAGCACGATGTGGTCGGCCAGCCACGGCTGGGCCGTCCGGGCGAGACGGCCGAAGCAGATCAGCCCGTCGCCGCCCGCGGTCGCGACCGTCGCGCCGAGCAGCGGGTGCTCCGCCGCCGTCAGACCCAACCCGGCCGCGTCCCCGGAAGACGGGGCGACGTCGAGCCAGTACCGCTCGCGCTGGAAGGCGTACGTCGGCAGATCGACGCGACGGGCACCGGTCCCGGCGAAGAAGACCTCCCAGTCCACAGTGGACCCGTTGGCGAACAGACTGCCGAACGCGGTACCCGCCGAGCGGGCCTCGTCCCGGTCCTTGCGCAGCATCGGGACGAACACTCCGTCGGCACTGTCCTGTCCCATCGCGGACAGGACCGCGTCCGGCCCCAGTTCCAGGAAGGTCGTGACGCCCTCCGCGGATAATGCCGAGGCGGCGTCGGCGAACCGGACCGTCTCGCGCACCTGCCGGACCCAGTACTCGGGATCGGTCAGATCCGCGCCGAGTTCCACCGTGGACACGATCGGGATCGACGGCTCGTGATACGTCAAACCCCCCGCCACCTCCCCGAACTCGCCCAGCATCGGATCCATCAACCCCGAATGGAACGCATGCGACACCGCCAACCGCCGCGTCCTACAACCCGCATCCCCCAGCCGCCGCGCCACGTCAAGCGTCGGACCCTCCGTTCCAGACAGCACCACCGACCGCGGCCCATTCACCGCCCCCAACCACACCCCACCGTCGGCCGTGAAGGGACCCTTCACAGCCCCACAGTCCGTGAAGGGTCCCTTCACAGACCCCAAACCCGACAGGAACGGCGCAACCTCATCCGCCGACGCCTCCACCGCCACCATCACCCCACCCGCAGGCAACGCCTGCATCAACCGCGCACGCGCCTCCACCAGCCTCGCCGCGTCTTCCAGGGACAACACCCCGGCGACATGCGCCGCAGCCAACTCACCAATCGAATGCCCCACCAGGAAATCCGGACGAACACCCCACGACTCCAGCAAACGGAACAACGCCACCTCAAGGGCGAACAACGCAGGCTGAGCATTGCCCGTCTCATCAAGATCACCACCCACCGGCAACAGTTCGCACACCTCGTCGTAGGCCGCGGCGAAAGCCGGGAACGCCGCGTAAAGCTCGCGACCCATACCCGGCCGCTGCGAACCCTGACCCGTGAACAAGAACCCGAGCCTGCCGGGCGTCGCGCGCCCGGTCACCACGTCGGGTGCCGCCGCACCCTCGGCGAGCGCACGCAACCCGGTCCGGTCACCCAGCACCACGGCGCGGTGCTCGTGTGCGGTCCGCGTGGTCGCCAGTGAGTACGCGACGTCGAGCGGATCGCCTGCCAGGGACAGAAGGCGTTCGGCCTGGGCACGGACCGCCTCCTCGGTGCGTCCGGAAAGGACCCACGGCAGCAACGCCGGTACGGTTCCCTCCCGTGGCTGCATCGGGACTTCCGGTCCCTGTTCCAGAATCACATGGGCGTTGGTGCCGCTGATCCCGAACGACGACACCGCCGACCGTCGCGGACGTTGCACCCGCGGCCACACGCGTTCTTCAGCCACCAGTTCGACCCCGCCCGAAGACCAGTCGACGTGCGGCGACGGCTCGTCAATAT
>NZ_QZFV01000007.1:0-12276 GCF_003600245.1 Amycolatopsis panacis | reverse complement strand
GCCCCCCCCCCCCCGAAAGCCTATCGACCCCGTCCGTGGCCGCGGCGGAGCCCGCCTGTGACCCGCCGGGAGATCAACCGGATTTCGGCAGTTCGAGGACCCCGGCCTCGCATTCGGCCGCTTCCTCGGCCGCCCGCGCGGCGTCGCAGCGCGGCTGCAGCGCGGCCAGGATCGCCTCGGAGATCTCGCCCAGCTGCCGTACCTGCTCCGGGGTGAGCGGGTCGAACAGGGTCTCCCGCACCGCCGCCACGTGCCCCGGCGCGGCCGCCTCGAGCGCGGCCAGCCCGGCGTCGGTGAGCACAGCCCAGGCGCCGCGCTTGTCGGTCGGGCAGGACTCCCGGGTGACCCAGCTCTTGGCCTCCAGCCGGGCCACCGCGTGCGAGAGACGGCTGCGCGAGGAGCCGCGCACCGCAGCCAGCTCGCTCATCCGCAGCCGGCGGCCCGGGGCCTCCGACAGCGCGACCAGAACCTCGTAGTACGTGTGCGGCATGCCCGAATCACGCTGCAGCTGCCCTTCGAGGTGCGCCTGCAGGATCGCCGAGGCGCCCGCGTAGGCGCGCCACACCCGCTGTTCGTGATCGGTGAGCCAGCGAGGTCCGGACATACCGTGATGATACGCGAGCCGGCCCGTCACTCCCCGGTGCCGGGCGGCACCTCCCAGGCGTCCGCGAGCAGCCGCCGCGTCTCCCCCAGCAGCTGCGGAAGCACCTTCGTGTGGCCGATCACCGGCATGAAGTTCGCGTCCCCGCCCCAGCGCGGCACCAGGTGCTGATGCAGGTGCGCGGCGATGCCCGCGCCGGCGATCACGCCCTGGTTCATGCCGATGTTGAACCCGTGCGCGGCCGACACCGCGCGCACCACGAGCATCGCGTGCTGGGTCAGCTCGGCCAGCTCCCGGGTCTCCGCCGGGGTCAGCTCCGGGTAGTCCGCCACGTGCCGGTAGGGCACCACCATCAAATGACCGGGGTTGTACGGGTACAGATTCAGCACCGCATACACCGTCTCGCCGCGCGCCAGGATCAGCGCCTGCTCGTCGTCGAGCGAGGGCAGCCGGCAGAACGGGCAGCCGGGCGGCTCGTCGCCCTCCGGCTTGTCCTGGCCCTTGATGTAGGCCATCCGGTGCGGGGTCCACAGCCGCTGCAACGCGTCCGGGACCCCCACCCCGTCCTGCCCGGCGAACTCGGGACCGCCCTGCTCGGCCTTCACCGCAGGATCTTCTCCACGGCTTCGGCGTTCGGCGACGAGTTCTCCCGCCGTGCGACCCACTCGGCGATGGCCTCGACCGCCGCGGCCACGGAGACGCCGTTGATCTGGCCGCCGTCGCGGAACCGGAAGGACACCGCGCCCGCGTCCGCGTCCTTGCCGCCGGCCAGCAGCAGGAACGGCACCTTCTGCGTGGTGTGGGTGCGGATCTTCTTCTGCATCCGGTCGTCGCTCGCGTCCACCTCGGCGCGGATCCCCTTGGCGCGCAACGCCTTCTCCACCTCGCGCAGGTACTGGACCTGGTCGGCGGTGATCGGGATGCCGACCACCTGCACCGGCGCGAGCCACGCCGGGAACGCGCCCGCGTAGTGCTCGGTCAGCACGCCGAAGAACCGCTCGATCGACCCGAACAGCGCGCGGTGGATCACCACCGGCTGCCGCCGGGACCCGTCCGCCGCGGTGTAGGCCAGCTCGAACCGCTTGGGGTGGTTGAAGTCCAGCTGGATGGTCGACATCTGCCAGGACCGGCCGATGGCGTCCTTCGCCTGCACGGAGATCTTCGGCCCGTAGTAGGCCGCGCCGCCCGGGTCCGGGACCAGTTCCAGACCGGAGTCCACGGCCGCCTGCCGCAGCGTCTCGGTGGCCTCGGCCCATTCCTCGTCCGAGCCGATGAACTTGTCCGAGTCCCCGCGGGTGGACAGCTCCAGGTAGAAGTCCGAGAGCCCGTAGTCGGCCAGCAGGTCCAGGACGAACTTCAGCAGGGAACGCAGCTCACCCGGCATCTGCTCCGGGGTGCAGTAGATGTGCGAGTCGTCCATGGTCAGCCCGCGCACCCGGGTCAGCCCGTGCACCACGCCCGACTTCTCGTAGCGATAGACCGTGCCGAATTCGAACAACCGCAGCGGGAGTTCCCGGTAGGACCGTCCGCGCGAGCGGAAGATCAGGTGGTGCATCGGGCAGTTCATCGCCTTGAGGTAGTAGTTCTCCTCGTCGAACTGCACCGGCGGGAACATCGTGTCCGCGTAGTAGGGCAGGTGTCCCGAGGTGAGGAACAGCTGCTCCTTGCTGATGTGCGGGGTGTTCACGAACTCGTAGCCCGCGTCCTCGTGCCGGGCGCGCGAGTAGTTCTCCAGCTCGCGGCGGATGACGCCGCCCTTGGGGTGGAACACCGGCAGGCCGGAGCCGATCTCCTCGGGGAAGGAGAACAGGTCCAGCTCGGCGCCGAGGCGGCGGTGGTCGCGGCGCTCGGCCTCGGCCACCCGCTCCAGGTACTCCTCCTGCGCCTCGGCCGATTCCCACGCGGTGCCGTAGATCCGCTGCAGCTGGGGGTTCTTCTCGCTGCCCCGCCAGTACGCCGCGGCCACCCGGGTCAGCTTGAACGCCGGGATGAACTTCGTGGTGGGCACGTGCGGGCCACGGCACAGGTCGCTCCACACGCGCTCCTTGGTGCGCGGGTCGAGGTTGTCGTAGATGGTCAGCTCGCCGCCGCCGACCTCCATGATCTCGGAGGTGTCCACATCGGACTTCAGGTCGACGAGTTCGAGCTTGAACGGCTCGTCGGCGAGTTCTTTCCGCGCCTCGTCGGCAGAGGCGAAGACGCGGCGGGAGAACTGCTGCGCGCCCTTGACGATCTGCTTCATGCGCTTCTCCAGCGCCTGCAGGTCCTCGGGGGTGAACGGCTTGTCCACGGCGAAGTCGTAGTAGAAGCCGTCGCGCACCGGCGGGCCGATGCCGAGCTTGGCGTCCGGGAACTGCTGCTGCACCGCCTGGGCCAGCACGTGCGCCGCCGAGTGCCGGATCACGCTGCGGCCGTCCTCGGTGTTCGCAGCGACCGCCTCGACCGCGGCTTCGGCCTCCGGGGTCCACGCGAGATCGCGCAGCTGCCCCTCGGCGTCGCGCACGACGACGATCGTCTCCGGGCCCTTGGTGGGCAGCCCGGCCTCGCGCACCGCGGCGCCCGCCGTAGTGCCCGCCGGCACCACCACGCGCGGGGCGGATACGGCGGCGGCTGACGGCGGATGGGACACGATCGTGCTCCTCTACGGCAAAGTGACGGGATGGCTCCCGGTGATGCTAGCCGCGGCCGGATGGTGCACGAACGGTGGCTGCCGCCTCGCGCGGCGCGGCGCGGCGCGCTCGTCGCGGCGCGGCACGCGGCGCGACTTCGCGAGCGGGCACGGGGAAGGCTGTGAAGGGACCCTTCACAGCCCCAGAGTCCAGGGCCCCGGCAAAGTTGGTCGGGGGCCCGGCAGTGGGCGATGCGGAGGTGTGTGTGCGACCACCTCGTGGCGTGCGCCGGACCGGTTTCGGGTCCGTGAAGGGACCCTTCACGGACTCTGAGTCTGTGAAGGGTCCCTTCACGGACCTCCACACCGACTTTGCCGACACCCTGGACGCTGAGGCTGTGAAGGGACCCCTCACAGCCTTCATTCGGTGCCCTGGTGCAGCTGGGCGACGGCCCGGCCCGCGGCCGCCTCGCCGCCGGTGAGGAACGCGACCAGCGCGGTCAGCTGCCTGCGGTCGAACTTCGCCAGCTGCGCGCCGAGCTGGTGGGCGAGCGGGGCGTAGAGGTCGGTCAGCTCGGCCATCCGGTCCGGCCGGGCCCGCACGCGCAGCCGCCGCCGATCGGCGGGATCGGGCACCCGTTCCACGAGCCGGGCCCGCTCCATCCGGTCGAGCAGCCGGGTGAACGCGCCGGTGGTCAGCCCGAGCAGCCGCGCGAGTTCGGTGGGCGAGTCGGTGACACCGCTGTGCACCAGTTGCAGGCAGTGCAATTCGGCCGGGGTGACCCCGAGCCGATCCGCGACGGTGGTGTGGAACCGGACGGTCGCGCTGATGAACCGCGGCAGGGCCAGCGTGGCGGCGGTGGCGAGTTCTCGCTGGTCGGGCACGGGATGGTCCCTCGGTGGCGAAGTGGCTGACGGACTCAGTCGCTGCCTGGTGCAGTGACTGAGCGTGAGCATAGCTGACCGGGACGGGCGACGGGCGGGTGGGCGCCCGTCGCCGGGCCTCGCCGTGCATCCGGGGTGCGTCGCCCGTCCCGGGGTCGCTCAGGGGCGGGTTCCGGCGATCTCCGGCCCGGAAAGTCGTTACGGTGGGAGCGTGCCGTCTCTCTTCGCCACTTCCGATCTGCACGTGACCCACGAGGGCAACGGCCCGCTCGTCGACCGGGTGGTGCCCGACGGACCGGACGACTGGCTGCTGGTCGCCGGGGATGTGGCAGAACGCGCTTCAGTCGTCAAAGAAACCCTCGCGACGCTCCGGGACCGCTTCGCGAAGGTGGTCTGGGTCCCGGGCAACCACGAGCTGTGGACCACGCCGAAGGACGAATGCCAGCTCCGGGGCCAGGCCCGCTACGAGTTCCTGGTCGAGCAATGCCGTGCCGTCGGCGTGCTCACCCCGGAGGACGAGTTCCCGGTGTGGCCGCACGGCTCGCAGCCGCTCACCATCGCGCCGCTGTTCGTGTTCTACGACTACAGCTGGCGGACCCCGGCGGCCGCGGGCGAGAGCCGCGAAGTGGCGCTGGCGCAGGCGCGGGAGGCCGGTGTGGTGTGCACCGACGAGTATTTCCTGCACCCCGACCCGTACCCGTCCCGGCAGGCCTGGTGCGAAGCCCGGCTGAAGGTCAGCCGCGACCGCCTCGACGCGATCCCGGCGGATCACCGCACCATCCTGATGTCGCACTGGCCCCTGCACCGGCATCCGACCGAGCCGCTGTACTACCCGGAGTTCGCGCTCTGGTGCGGTACCACCGAGACCGAGGACTGGCACCTGCGGTACCGCGCCGAGCTGGCCGTGTACGGGCACCTGCACATCCCGCGCACCACCTCGGCCGACGGCGTGCGCTTCGAGGAGGTCTCGCTCGGCTACCCACGGGAGTGGAGCCGCCGGGCGCGCGGCGCGGTGCCGGTGCGGAAGCTGCTCACCGCGTAAGCGGGTTTCCCGCCGCGCGGCCGGTCGTGCTCAGCGACGGAGGGCTGCGCATGGTCGCCTGTTCCCCGGCTCGGCGAGTCCCTCCGACCGCCGCGGCGTGGAATGCCGTAACCGCACCCGAGGCAGATCTGGGTGCTGGCGGTTCCGAGCCAGCCTGGCCACCGCGTATTCACCCGTACCGCCGAAACACCGCCGCGGTGCCCGGCCGTGCTCAGCGCAGGCCGAAGCCGCCGCTGTCCGGACCCGGACCAGGGCGCCGCCGGCGCAGGTAGCGCTCGAACTCCGCCGCGATCTTGTCCCCGGAGACCTCCTCCATGGTGAAGTCGGTCTCCGCGTCGCCGCGCTCCTCCAGGCCGCGCACGTACTCGCTGATCTCCTCGTCCTCGTCGGCCATCTCGCTGACGGTCTGCTGCCACTCCTCGGCCTGCTCGGGCAGCGAGCCGAGCGGGATCTCCACGTCGAGCACGTCCTCCAGCTTGTGCAGCAGCGCCAGCGTGGCCTTCGGCGAGGGCGGGTGCGAGACGTAGTGCGGCACGGCCGCCCAGATCGACACCGCCGGCACCCCGGCCTGCACGCAGTAGTCCTGCAGCACGCCGACGATGCCGGTCGGCCCCTGGTAGTTGTTCAGCTCCAGGTGGAACCGGCTCGCGGTGTCCTTGTCGTAGGCGGTCCCGGTGACCGGGACCGGTCGGGTGTGCGCGGTGTCCGCGAGCAGCGCGCCGAGCGCGACGACCAGCTCCACATCCAGCTGCACCACGTGCTCCACCAGTTCGGCGCAGAACGCGCGCCAGCGCATGTTCGGCTCCGGGCCCTGCACCAGCACCAGATCGCGGTCCAGCCCTTCCGGCCGGCACACCGACAGCCGTGTGGTGGGCCAGTCCACCCTTCGGCTCACCCCGTCCACCAGCCGGACCGACGGACGGCTCACCTGGAAGTCGTAGTAGTCGTCCGGCTCCACCTCGGCCAGCGGTGTGGCGTCCCAGGTGAGCTGGAGGTGCTCGAGCGCACGGCTGGCGGCGTCGCCGGCGTCGTTCCAGCCTTCGAAAGCCAGAATCATGATCGGACGGTTCGATTCCGGGTGGTCGTGGTCCGGGGTACCGGGCCGCGGGGTCTGCTCGACTGGGTCACTCACCGGACCAGCCTACGACCTTCGGCCCGTCCGCTGCGCAGCGTGCCCGGCCGGGCGCGTCCCGCACGCGGGGGTGGGCTCCGGTGTGGCGCCGCTCACCCAGGCCTTCGTGGAATCCTGGGTCCGGAGAGCCGTCCCCGGGATGAAGGAGAAACCGTGACTGCACCGTCCTCGCCGGACGGACTCGCCGCCGTGTTCTGGGACATGGACGGCACCCTCGTCGATTCCGAGAAGCTCTGGGATGTCGCGCTGTACGAATGCGCGGAGATGCTCGGCGGCACGCTGTCCGAACGGACCCGGCTGACACTGGTCGGCTCGAACATGGACGCCACGTCCGCGGTGCTGCTGGAGGTGGCCGGGCGGCCGGTCACCGCGGAGGCGGTCGCGGAGACGGGGGAGTGGATCCGCCGCCGGACGGCCCGGCTGTTCGACGGGGCGCTGCCGTGGCGGCCGGGTGCTCGTGAGGCGCTCGGCGCGGTGCGCGCGGCGGGCCTGCCCTCGGCGCTGGTCACCTCGACCGAGCGGGTGCTGACCGAGCTGGCGCTCAACTCCATCGGCCGCGAGTTCTTCGACGTGACGGTCTGCGGCGACGAGGTCGGCGGGGAGAACAAGCCGCTGCCCCGCCCCTACCTGCAGGCCGCCGAGCTGCTCGGGGTGGCGCCGGAACGCAGTGTCGCGGTGGAGGATTCGCCGCCGGGCGCGGAGTCGGCCGAACGGGCCGGCTGCGCGGTGCTGGTCGTGCCCAACGACGTCGAGGTCCCCGGCGGCCCGCGGCGGGTGTTCCGCACCTCGCTGGTGGGTGTGGACGGGCCGGCGCTGGCCGCGTTGCTGGCGCAGGTGTGAGCCCGGCCGCTTCCGGTCACCCGGGGCGGGGCGGGTGCGGGCGGGGTGGAAGGATCGCTTTCCGTGAAGACCTTCGATGAGCTGTTCGCCGAGCTTGCCGAGCGCGCGCGTACCCGTCCCGACGGGTCCGGCACCGTCGTCGCCCTCGACGACGGGGTGCACGCCCAGGGCAAGAAGGTGCTCGAAGAGGCGGGCGAGGTGTGGATCGCCGCCGAGCACGAGTCCGACGAGCGGCTCGCCGAGGAGATCTCGCAACTGCTGTACCGGGTCCAGGTGCTCATGCTCGGCCGGGGGATCTCGACCGAGGACGTGTACCGCTACCTCTGACGCGCATCCGTACCGGAGATCGAGGAGAGCGAAATGCTGCGTGTTGCCGTGCCGAACAAGGGAGCCCTCGCCGTCGCCGCGGCGGAGATGCTCGCCGAGGCGGGCTACCGCAAGCGACATGACGGCAAGGACCTGAACGTCCTCGACCCGGTCAACGACGTCGAGTTCTTCTTCCTGCGCCCCAAGGACATCGCGATCTACGTCGGCTCCGGGGAGCTGGACCTCGGGATCACCGGCCGTGATCTGGCGCTGGACTCGGGTGCCCCGGTGGAGGAGGTGCTGGCGCTGGGGTTCGGCGGGTCCACCTTCCGCTACGCGGCACCGGCGGGCCGGGACTGGAAGCCGGCCGATCTGCACGGCAAGCGCCTCGCCACCTCGTATCCGCGGCTGGTCCGCGAGGACCTGGCCCGCCAGGGCGTCGAGGCCGAGGTGATCCGGCTGGACGGGGCGGTGGAGATCTCCATCCAGCTCGGCGTCGCGGACGCGATCGCGGACGTGGTGGAGTCGGGGCGTTCGCTGCGCCAGCACAACCTGGTCGCCTTCGGGGACCCGATCTGCGTGTCCGAGGCGGTCCTGCTCCAGCGTGCGGGCGGCGAACCGGCGAAGGCGAAGGCCCAGCTGGCCGCGCGGCTGCGCGGGGTGGTGTTCGCGCAGCAGTACCTGATGCTGGACTACGACTGCCCGCGCGACCTGCTGGAGCGCGCGATCGCGATCACGCCGGGGCTGGAATCGCCGACGGTCGCGCCGCTGGCCGACGAGAAGTGGGTCGCGGTGCGGGCGATGGTGTCCCGCAAGAACGTCAACCGGATCATGGACGAACTCGCCGAATGCGGCGCCAAAGCGGTCCTGGCCTCGGACATCCGCTCCTGCCGGCTGTGAAGTCGATCCACTGTGGATGGTGAGCCCGGGTGGTTCACCATCCACAGTGGACAGTGCGGTCGCCGGTGTGATCCGGACTTTCCCGGTGCGACACTGCACCGATGCGGAGATCGAGGCAGACCACACTGACGCGCACGCCGCCGGCGTGGCCGGGTTCGCGTTCACCGAACTGTGGGGGTTCCGGCTGCTGCCGCGGTTGAAGAACATCGGCGCGATCAAGCTCTCCAGCCCGGAGCCGAGCACCACGACGTCCTTGCAGGATCACCGAGTGCGCAACGGGACCTGGTGGGCAGCCTGGAGCCGATCGGTGTCAAAGGCGTTTACCGCGCCCGCGCCTTGCCCGCCGGGAGTATCGTCCCAGCCTCGGATCCGCTGGGCCGCGGCCCGGATTGCGGGGTGGCCAGGCGCATGGGCAATCTGGAAATGCGATTCCTTCGGAACCTGCTCGTCGCCGCCCCAGGACACAGCCTTGCCGAGTTCGGCGAGAATGTCCCGGATGACGGTCTGTTCCCGGGGGTAGAAGCCGCCGCGCGCGCCGAGGGGATAGCAGACGGAGCGAATGGTGATCGCGGTTCCGGACAGGTAGTTCGATTCGAACGGCTGCGTGACCGGCCGGCCGGGTGTGAAACCGACGACGTCGCCGTCGCGCAGAGTGTCGATCTCGTAGTGGAAACGGCGGGCGACGTGCAACAGAATCGTCGCCGCGTCTCCGTCCGCCAGGCGGACTGCCTGGTTGCTGCCCTCGATGCGGAATGTGGTTGCCTTGGTCAGAATCGGCCAGCCGTTGCCGGAGGTTGAACCGGTCCAGGCATTCGCACCCGTAGGCGCAGCGGCCCCGGCGGTGGCGGTGAATCCGGTGAGGGAGAGGGTGCCGACGGTCACCGCGGTCGAGCCGAGAAACAGTCGGCGGCTGAGGGGCCGGGCAGGCCGGGGAATAGTCATCGGGAATTCCTTATCAAGCGGACGGTGGCCGCGGCGGCTCCGATGAGGCACGCCACCGTGACGACGGCGAAGATCACGAGCGCCGGATTGATCCAGCCGGGTACCAGGTCGTAGTCGGCGTTGCACAGGTCGTGCCTCGGGAAAAGCTGGCCGGTGTCCTGCCGGTGTTGACTTAGATAGGCCCGGTCGAACGGTTGCTGGGCGGCCTCGCACGCCTCCTGGATGTCAAGTTTGGCCCCCATCAAGCTGACAAAAAACGTAAACCCGAGCGCCAGCAGGGGGAGCAAAGTCAATCCGAGCCAACCTCGTACGCGGAGTCCGCGAAACATCAGCGGACCGCCCGCTGTTGGGCTTGGCGCAGGTAGGCGTCGTGGTTGGCCTTGTACTGCCGAGCCATCCGTGACTCCATGCCAGTGCGCGCCAGTAGGGTATCGGCGAACCCTTGCTCGAACCTCTGAAGGTCGTCATAGGACAGGTCACTCGGGGCCGCGTGCGGCCCGATGAGAAACCTGCGCGCCACCACGAGCTTGGCGTCATCCGCGGCCGCAAGTATGTTGTGGGCCAGGAAATTGCAGTCCTCGGCGTTGGTGAACCGCTGCTGGTAGTAGTTGGTGAACCGGTGTAGCCCACCGCCGCCGTTGTACTGGTCGCGGACCGCAGTGACGATGTCCGTGCCCCCCGCCACCCGGCGGGCGATCAGGTAGCCGTCGGCGTCTTCGATCAGGTCGGAGAAACCGAAACTGGTGGCGACGCCGGGTTTGGCCAGCTTCTCATCGCAGAAGGTGTGCCCGTTAGGGTAGCGGTCCACGGCGTCGCGCCAGTCGCCATAGAAGGTGAGCAGATCACCGCCCCAGCCCGCGATGTCGCCCGCGTTCACGCTTTTGGGGTTGCTCGGCTGCGGGGAGACGAGGTGACCGTTTGCCGTGGCCATCATGTGCTCGGCACCGATGGTGTATCCGGTGACCGGGTCCACGAACTCTTTCATCACCGTGAAACCCTGCGCATTGGCGTACCCGGTGAATTCGTCGTCGACGCCACCGATCAGCCCCTTCCATCTGAGGTCGTTGTACTGATCGCTCCGGATGTACTCCATGACGAGCTGGCTTGGGTTGCCCTTGCCGTAGGAGCGGGCGCAGTCGTAGAGCCGCTGCACGTAGCCGAGGAACGTGTCCGCGGGGCCGGTTGAGTCGTTCACACTGCTCTGACCAGGGTCGCCGCCGTCGTTGCGGGCCACGTCGCGGTCCAGGTCGAACTTGTCCGAGCCGTTCGTGACGGTGAATTCCTTGATCTGGTTGTACGACCAGTTCGCGGGTAGCGGGAAACCGAGGTTTCCGGAGAAGCCCCAGGACATTCCGGAGACGAACGAGTGCCGCGCGTAGGTCTTGTTCGTGACGTTGATGCACACGTTGCGCGAGCCGTACACCCCGTGCACGTACTTCTTGCCGTTGTTGGCCAGCCCAGCCTGCACGCCCTGGAAGTAAGGCACGATGGCCGAGTCGATCTGCTCCTGGGTAGCATCGTAGTCCACCGCGAAGTAGATCACCGTGCCGCGATTGAAGCCGTAACCGACGGCCAGCCGGTGCGCGTTGAGGGCGTGCTGATAGCCGTGGGAGTAGGTGAAGTCGGAGAGCTGACGGGCGTTGTCCTGGTAGATCGGGAACACCCGCAGGCCGGCATCGAAGATCGTCTTCAGCTCGCCCGGCTTGATCTCCTTGTCCAAGGTTGAGCCCGGCGGGTCGTACAGGTAGCGGCCCACCACTCGGTATCCGTTGGACTTGAGCCACTGGGCCCGGGAGGCGGTGATCTCGAACCGGGTGTCGCAGCCCTGGGCGGGCCGGTCGGCGTCACCCGTCGAAACCAGCAGTTGTGCCCAGGTCGGGTAGTCGCCCTGCCCGTTCGCGGTGAGTTGGGAGAAGCTCTGGAAAGCACGGACGTATTCGCCCAGCGCGCCGTCGAAGGTCGCTTTCCGCGTGGTGCGTACGTTTCCGAGCGGTACCGGTTCGTTGAACACACAGGCCGCCGAGAACAGTTCCACGAAAATACCGGTACTGCCCGGACCGACCGAGTGGCTCTTCAGCCCGGACTGGGTGCCGGGACCGAAGTTGCCGTTGGGCTGGCTGATGCCGAGTTCGTACTGCAGTCCGATCACCAGCGACTTCTGTACGTCCCGAGAGTAGTTCCCGTCGCAGGGGCCGAGGGTGTAGGCGTCGCGCTGCCAGTATCGCCCGTTGAGCCACTGCTGGATGCCGCGGACCTTGTCCGTTCCGCTGCCAACAGTCACGTAGGCGTCCATGTTGAGCACGCATCGGAAGATCTGTGGCGTAACCTGTCCGCCCGCGGTGCCGGTACCGCCATCGGGCAGGCCCATGTCGACCCGCATCTTCTTGACGGCCCCGGTGGTCACCGCGCTGTATTCGCCGTAATCGTTGGCTCCGTTGTAGCCCTTGCAGAACAGGCCGTGCTGAATGATGCGCACGATGTTGCTGTTGCGGTTCCAGCCGAAACCGACGGCGCCCAGTTCTTTGACCTTGGCCATCGTACCCGGGCCGAAGCTCGCGACCACGGGGGAGATGCCCAGTTCATGTTGCAGGCCCATGGTCAGCGAATACATCGTGGACCAGCCGGTGCGCCCGTCCTCCGGGCACCGCTGGTAACCGGCCACCGCGCCGTAAGTGGCGTTCACCCACTGCTGAGCTTCCAGCACTCTTTGGTCCATCGTGCGTGATCCTTCCCCCCGCTTGGTGACAAACGCCTGTCGCCGCAACGAATACAGCCGACACGGAAGAGTACCGAATGTGGATCACGCCACCGCGAGTGGAATATCACTTCAATGGTGGCCACGCCGCGCCGAAGCAACCCTGATTCCACCAAATGGTCCAGCCGCACTCGCGTCCCAGGGTTCCGGCAAAGTCGGTGTAGAGGTCCGTGAAGGGACCCTTCACGGACTCTGAGTCTGTGAAGGGACCCTTCACAGACCCGAAACCGGTCCGGCGCACGCCACGAGGTGGTCGCACACACCT
>NZ_QZFV01000006.1:0-12998 GCF_003600245.1 Amycolatopsis panacis | reverse complement strand
CAACTTCTCCACACTCGGGCGTCCATAAGCGACCCGCTGTCCTCGCATGGACCGCGACCCTATGATGATCAAGAACGAAAGCCCCGATCACCCCACCTTCCCCCATGTGCGAAATACGGGGCTAGCGGCGCGGCGGTCGTGCCGTGCGGTCGCGCTTGCGGCGACAAGCATGGTGAACATCGACTGGGCCATTGCCGCTTCGGCGGCGTCGAGAACCTCCTCCTTCCGTGCCCTCTCGGTGATGCCTAGCCCGAGTCGTGCGAACTCGTCGAGTCTCCTCCAGTCGGACTGAGCCTCTGTGTAGAAGCAGAGAGCCCGGCAGAGGTCGACGGCTGTGCCGTGCGCCCCGAGCTGATCCACTTCGTGTAACACGGCCACGACGTTGAGAAGGTTCGCGGCGAACCAGCGGCGGACTTCACCGGGGTCCACATCGGTTGCCAAAACGTCTTCGCCGCCGCGCAGCAGCACGACCGATCGTTCGGCGTGGCTGGCAAGGTGCCGGCGGAGGCGGAGACTCGCCCTCGGCGACTGGTAGGTATCCAGTCCTCGGTGCATGATTTCTTTGCCGAAAAGACGGACCAAGTCGTGCAGCCGAAACCGGCCCTGCGCATCCGATGGCTCGGCAAGGCAGCGTTCGACGAGCCTGATCATGAACAGCTCGGCATCGTCCTCGTCGGCAGCAACGGCGACACCAGCAAGGTCGCAGCCTGACGAAGGGCCTGGAATAAGGCAAACCTCACCGAATGCCGTCTGTTCCTCGGGCGTCAGCAGGTCATAGGAGAGCTGAAGGCTGGCTCGTACCTCGACATCCCCCGCGCGCAGCCGGTCGAGCCTTCGCTCGTCCCTGAGCTTTGCGGCGAGGCGCATGAGAGACCACGAACTGGGCTCTCCCATTGCGCTGCTCGCGACGACGGCCAGCGCGAGCGGCAGACAACCGCAAAGGGCGGCGATCTCATCGAGCGCGCCGGGTTCTGCGGCTGGTCGCTCGTCTGTGATGCGGCTGCGCAGCATCTGGACCGCTTCATCGCTGCTCAGCACACCTAGCTGGATCCGATCGGCAGTGTTCAGTCCCCTGAGTTGATTGCGACTGGTGATGATCACTTTTGATTGGGACTCACCCGGCAGGAGTGGTCGCACTTGGTCCTCGTCCCTCACGTTGTCGAGCACCAGCACGAACTTCGAGCGGGAGGCCTCAGTGCGGTAGAGAGCAGCGAGCTCACTAGTGGACCGCGCCCTGCTGACGTCAGGCACACCCAAGCTGCCCAACGCCTGGGAGAGCGCATCAGCTGGCGCGACCGCGTCCGGATGCGTGCCACGCAGGTCGAGGTAGAGTTGGCCATCCGGATAGTCGCTGGTTGTGTCCCTGGCGGCGTGCACTGCGAGCGTGGACTTGCCGACGCCCGGCTGTCCACAGATCACGACCAATGACGCTGGCCCGCTGGCGATGGCGAGCTCCTCCTCACGACCTACGAACGAGAGAACTCCCGTCGGCAGTTCCGCCGGAACGACACGGTCCGCAGGTAGGCACCGCGCGATCTCGGTGGACAGCCATCGGTGCGCCTCTGGCTGAGAAGAGAGCCAGAGGTGCAGATCGCCGCAGTCGAGTACACGAACGTCCGCCCAGAATCCTTCTGCCCGCTTCTCGGCGGCCCATTCGAGTTTCTTCTCCCAATGCCGCATCGTGACGAAGACGAACGTCGTAGTGCGTGTGTCCTCAAGTCCCTCAGTCCGCTTGTCGTAATCCTCGGCGGCCTTGATCCAGGGCTTGGCCTGATTGCTCATTTCCCAGCGTGAACGCCCGCACGGCACCATCGGGTGCACACCGTGGAAAGTGATGGTGGCGTCTGTCCCGTGTCGCGAGACCCCTGACCTCACCGGAAGGTCCAACTCGCTCATACGGTCCAGCAGTGGGAGTACCAGTTTCTGGATGGTTTCGGGCAAGGCTCGCCACGATGCCTGCATCGTCGCAAACTTTTTGAGATCGTCGACATCGGCCAGAGCAGCTTTCGACACCACGAAAGTCACAATGCCAGAGGGCCTGGCAGCCTCAGTGACCGGGGGGCTTACGTCAAGGCCGAGGCAGTCAGGATGTCTGTTGCCGTCAAGTCCTCCGCGCCACGACGAGGTTCCCGCCCATCCGTCCACGGATGTCGAGGACATGAGAAGGGATGCGACAAGGTTGCCCGGCTGGTGCCACCTGCGTCCATCGCACGTCGAGTAGCACCACGGGGTCGTCGACCTCGCTCCTGGACAAGCCTTCTGGCCAGAACTTGTGCCGCTCGAAAGTGATCGCTGCACGTCGCGAAGCGTATCTGTCCTCGTTGACGACTCCGCCGGAGACCGAGGTGCGTAGCAGTCGCCGAACGTCAAGGTCATGTACCGCGGTGACCTGACATGGGCCGGCGGTTCTCCGCCGATTTACGGACGGTCAGGCTGAGCTTCAGGCCGCTGATCGAACGGCCTGCAACGTCCGCTTCTGCCGCTGGTCAGACGTTCACGAACCGTCTAATCAGCTCTGTTGATAAGAAGTATGTGGCCGCACTACCCGCGGATGTCGGCAAGTTTGCCGTACGTCCGTCTGTGCGATTGGGCTGATTGAGCGAATCCGCAGTGTCGGCTTGTCATGGCTGGCTGTCTTCCGCGTCAGCTCTGTACATGGGCGAAGATGAAGGGAGTCGCGATGGCATCGGTGGCCTCGACGGATGGCAGGGACCCCTTGCAGCTGTGGGTTTTGGGTAAGAGGCGGCCCGCTGACCGGATCGGGGTGCCTTCGAAACCGATAGGGTTACGGTTCGCCTTCTACGGGAGGACGTCGACGCTCCGCCATCAAGACCGGACGACGTCGCAGGGCTGGCAGCGGGAAGCCGCCGAGCTGCTGATCACTGGCCAGGGGACCGTCGTTGATTCGTTCTTCGATGCGGGTTGTCCGCGCCGCGTGCCGTGGAGGGCGCGCAAGCAGGCCGCGCGTCTGCTGGATCTGGTGGCGAGCGGCGGTGTCGATGCCATCGTCGTAGGTGAGTACGAGCGTGCGTTCTCCGGTGCCCAGTTCCAGGCGATGTACGGTTGGTTTGCGCGGCACGGGGTGCAGGTCTGGCTTCCCGAGACTGGTGGTCCGGTGGACTTGGGCGATCGGGATCATCGTGCGCTGATGGCGTTGCTGGGTGCGCAGTCGCAGCGTGAGGTGTTGCGTGCTCGGCATCGGGTGTTCGCGGCGATGCACAACCAGGCGACGCAGCAGGGGCGATACCTCGGAGGTCGTCCGCCGTATGGCTACCGGCTCGTCGACAGTGGGCGGCATCCGAACCCGGACCAGGCACGCTGGGGTCGACGGCTGCAGCAACTCGCACCCGACCCGGCGACCGCTCCACATGTGGCGTGGATGTTCGCTGAGCGTCTCGCGGGCCGGAGCCGCTCCCTGATAGCCCGGGACCTCAATGCCCGTGGTGTACCGTGCCCGTCGCGGGTCGATCCTGGCCGTAACCGGCATCGCATGGGTGGCGTGTGGACGCTGCGGACCGTCGCCGTGATTCTGACCAATCCTCGCTACACCGGCCGGCAGGTGTGGGGTCGTCGTCCGACTGTCTCAGACTCGGCGCACGGTCCCGCAGTGTCCCGAGTTCTCGCCCATCCTGCGTTGGTCAGAGAGGAGGACTTCCTTGCTGCCCAGCAGATTCGCTCAGCACGTGCCGCCCAGGACGGTGCGGTCCGAAGTTACGCTCTCGCTGGGTTGGTGCAGTGTGGGGTGTGCGCGCGGCGGATGGATTCGCACTGGGTGCATCACCGGCCCGGCTATCGCTGCCGACACGGCCATTCCAGCGCTCGCCAACCCGCCACTGGACGCCCGAAGACGATCTACCTTCGTGAAGACCATCTGATCGACCGAATCGCCGCACACATCGGCGATTCGGACGATCACGATGCCGGGGGTCACGTGCGCACCTGTCTTATTGCTGCGGAACTCCGAGCTACCGGGTCGATAGTGGTCTGCGACCGCAGGGGAGTGACCCTCGTGAGCGAGTGCGACGTCTCGTCGGATTCCCGGCAAGCGCCAACGCCCCACGCCTCGCTCAAGTGATCTTGAGCGAGGCGTGGGGTAGTGATGTGTCCGAGGGGGGAATCGAACACCTGTTCGTTGCATCCATGCGCAGGATGCGTGTTCATGTGACAGAACATAGCGTCGACCGACGATAAAGCGCCAGGGCATTTGCGTGCAGGTTCGACTCCTGTCGCGTCTCGCGCAGCATCTCCACGAGACTGTAGCCGTCGTGATCTCTGCGGTAGGGCTTCCCAGAAGACATATTGACATACGGCTGTTCAAGACAGAGATGTTGCCCATCGGATGACTTCTTTTTGTCCACTGCTTTGGTCCTGGTTTCCCCGCCAACACGTCGCTGATCCTGTCGAATTGATCCGGCAAGCTGCGGTCTTGGTCCCACCGCGGTCGAGTTCGCCGCGATCCGTGCAAGGCCACCCTTTCGGCCGAACGTGACGCTTGTACCAGCAGTAAGCCGCCGAACTCCGGGCACTTGCCCGCCGCGCGGAGATCTCACCGGCGGGCAACGCTCCGTTCTTGTCAGTGGGCAGTCCCATACTGGCGCTGTTACGTCCGCAGCGCCCGCAACGACTGTCCAGGCAGGGAGGCCCTGTGACCATCTTGAACGCTTCGCCGGACCAGCACTGGTGGCGACAGGTCGTTGCCAGTGACTGGGCGGCGTTCTCGCAGCCGAAGGACTTGGTTCGCGAGCGGTATGCTGCGTTGCTGGCCGCGCTCGAAGAACTAAGCACCCGGGGGCCCCGGTCCACGCTCGGCGAGATCGGGGAAAGGCTACGCGTGGTCGGCTTCCATGACCCGCTCACCGATATCGAGCTGCGCGACCTGCTGGACCAACTCGCCGCGTGGGAGTTCGCGGCGCCCTTCCGCGACTTCGCCGCTCCGCTGCGGAACCTCCACGGCGTCATCAGCCGGCAGGAGGCATGGGCTCTGACTCGCCGCGGTCGCGCGATCGTCGCCGCCGTCCGCACAGCCGTCCTGTCGGCCGATCGCGCGCTCCAGCTGCCGAGTCGGCTGCTCGACAGCGTCGAAGACACGGTCCGGACATTGCTCGGGCATGCCGGCAACCCGGACGAGCACGGCCTGCTCGACGCCGATCTGGGCAACGTCGAGACCCGCATTGCGGAACTGCAACGGGTGACGGCCGACTTCTACGACGCGCTCGGTCAGCTTGTCCAGTCGGACGTGACGAAGGACGACGTCTTCGGCGGTAACCGCGACCGGGTCGTGGAAGCGCTGAGGCAGTTCGCTCGCGAGTACGACCGAGCGTTCGTGCGAGTCAGTTCCGCGCTCGCCGCCCTGCAGCAGGTCGGTCATCAGCACGTCGTGCAGTGCGCCGTGACGCACGCCGGGCTGCTCGATCCGACCGCGCAGCAGCACTGGGTGACCGACCGGGCGGCCCTGCTCTCCGCGCTGGAGGCGTGGTTCGTGCCCGGCGGCAGTGTGCACCGGCTGGTCGAATCGGCACACGGAGCGGTGAACACGCTGCTCAACGCGGTCGACCGGCGCTACAACGCGCGGTTGCGCGGCTCCGATCTCGCGGTGGACTTCCGCCTGCTCGCCCAGTCCCTGCACCGGCAGCCGGACGATGATTCGGCCCGGCAGGTGTACGCGGCAGCCTTCGGGGACTGGCCCGCGTGGCACGTCGCGTCCGGCCCGGCCGAGGAGGACGTCGAGCACGCCACCAGCGCCGCGGCCGGCCAGGCACCGTTCGGCGCGGATCTGACCCTGCGCGAACACGAGCGGCACGGCCCGGCGGGCGGCCGTCCGCGCAAGGTCGTGGATGCTGGCGCGGAGCGGCAAGCTGCTCTGGCGGAGGCCGCAGCCCAGGCCGAGCGGCGGCGGCGCTGTGCCGCGGCCCTACTGACTCCAGGAGAGGTGGAGCTCGAGCACTTCGCCGGGCTCGACGGTGAGACGGCTGCAGTGCTCTTCGACGCGATCCAGCTCGCTTTGGACATGGTGGAGCCGGCGACAGGAGTCGGACAGGCCGAAGCCGACGAGGCCGGGGTGCTGGTCAGTGTGCGGTCGACCGGCTGCGGCGAACAGGTCACCGTGCCGCTGGCTGACGGCGACCTGACCGGACCGCGGCTGCTCGTCACTGTGGTCCCGTCCGGGGCAGCAGTGCTGAGCCCCGAACCGCCGGCCGGTGGCCAGCCGAGGAACGTCGCATGAGGCACGACACCCTGCTCCACCCGGATCTCGCCGAGGGCGCGCGGGTCCTGATCGCGAAGGGCAGGTTGCTTGCCGAGCGGGAGCCAGAGCTGTACCGGAGCGCGACCCGTGGGCGCATCGAGCTCACCAGGTTCTTCTACACCGAACTCGGCTGGACGCTGGAAGTGCTCGAGGCGGCGGACATGATCCGGTTGCGAAAGCGCCGAGAGGACGTCCCGAGCGCACGCGGCCTGCGGATCCGCCGAGAGGGACAGGACCCGGTACCGGCGTCGCGCCTGGTTCTGCTGCTGTCGGCCCTCGCCTGCGAACAACTGTGGCGACGTCCCCGGATGACCTTGAACGACCTGCTGCAGTCGGTGGCGCAGGTCTGTGCGGCCGACAGCGAGAACAGCCTGCTCCCTCGGTTTCCCGTCGTCCCCGGTGACGGCGTCAGCAAGCAGGAGGCACACCGGAACCGGCACAGCCTCGTCGACGCGCTCCGGCTGCTGCAGGCCGACGGCACCATCGCCGTCGACCGGTCACTCGACCAAGCGGCCGGCGACGGTGGCGACGCGGTGGTGTCCGCGTCCCGGGATCGGCTGACCGCGAAATTCTCCTCGCTTTCGCCGTCACTGCTCAACCTGGCGCAACTGCCGCCACACCGGCACGCCCAAGTCTTGGCCACCGACCGGATCACGGAGGACGACGAACTCCCCGACAACCAGGCAGAACCCGATCTCACGGAGGCTCCCGAAATTCGCCGCGCGGTGCGCGGCGAGACCACCCGGCGCCGGTTTCGGGCGATGCGACGGCTCGTGGACGACCCAGGCACTGACCCCGGTGGCCGACGACTACCTGCAGTCGTCCACCGGCCGCAACCGCGCGCTCACCGTGCTGCACGCGCTCGGCCTAGTGGCCACCGTGCGCCGTGACTGGTGGCAGGTCAGCGACCCATCCGGACTGGGCAGCGCGCTCGACTTCCCGCACGGCAGGCGCAACGAACGTCAGGCCGCGCTTGCCCTGCTCCGGCACCTGAGCACCCGAAAACCAACATTCGACGGGCGCGAGCGTGTCGTCGCGATCGAGGAAATCGTCACGTTGTTCGAGCAGGTCCGGGAAAACCTGCCGCGCTGGGCGGCGGCTTACGGCGGGCAGCTCCGCGCGCTGGCCAAGGCCGCTGCGAACGGGCTCGTCGATGCAGGCTTCCTCGTGGCTGAGCCGGCCGAAAACGTCCCAGAGCCGCGCTGGCAACCAACTCCAGCAGTACGGATGTGGCGGGTCAGGCTCCACACCGCCCCCGGGACGAACAGCGAGCAGAAAATGGACACCCTCATCCTCTTCGACGCTCTAGAAGGAACCGTCTGATGCGTAGGACCGCACCGCACACCGACCACGGCGCGCCGGCTGTGACCGGACGGTGGCAGCCGACCCGCGCTGGTGTCCTCAATAGCTGGAAGTGGGCCGACGAGGAGTTCCACTTCGCCGACGGCTGGCTCGCGTTCATTGGCCGCAACGGTTCGGGCAAGTCCCTCACCGCGTCGCAGCTGGTGACCGTCCTGCTGGACGGCGACACCTCCCAGACGGCACTGAGCGTGTCCGGGCGAACTGCCGGCACGCTGCTGAGCCGGCACACCGACAACCGCGACCGGGAGGACAAGACCGGGGTCTGGTGGCTCGAGTATGGCCGCACCGACCCGCAAACCGGCCTGACCGAGTACCTGACGACCGGCCTCTGGCTGCGCTCATCCGGGCAGGCGCTGCTGCGCGCGTTCTTCCTCGTCCACGGCCGGGTCGGGCACCAACTCGCCTTGCACGTCGACCGCAACCCTGCCGGGATCGACAACCTGGCCGAACAGCTCGCCGCTCACGGAGGCGAACTGTTCACCGACGCGCCGCGGCTCAAGCCCAAGGCAGCCGCGCACCTGAGCACCATCGGCGTCGAAGCCGGCTACCGGACAGCGGTCCGGACGCAGGTCTTCGCCCCGCTCGACGAAATCCAGTACGACGCCCTGCTGAGCGTCCTCCGGACCCTCCGCAGCGTCCGGACCGCGGAGAAGATCTCGGCCAAGGACATGCTCACCGTGCTCACCGGAGCGCTGCCGGCGCTCGACCAGACGCGGCTGAGCGAGATCGCGTCGGCGATGCAGCGCATCGCCACGCTGGAGACCCAGCTCGCCGCCACCAGGGAACAAGCGAAGAAGCTCGCCGGCACCGACCGCGTGTACGAGCTCTACCGGCAGGCGGTCGCGCTGACCGTGGCCGCCGCCCTGCGCTCGGCCAACACGGAGTTCGACAACCTCACTCGGTCGGAACGCGCTGCCGATAAGAATCTCGAAGACGCAAACACCGAGATCGATCAGGCACAGTCCGCCCTCAAGAAGGCACGCCACAACCAGATGCTTCGCGAGGGCGACCACCGCGCTGCGGAAACGGCGGTTCGCGATCATGCTGGCGCCGAGCTTCCGTACAAGGAAGAACGAGCTCTGGCCCTGGCTAAAGAAGCAGACGCCGCGGAAGAGCGCGCGGCTCAGGCGGCCATCGACGCCGCGACGGCCATGGACAACGCCACGACCGTGGCACAGGACGCGGTCAAGGCGCAGCAGAGCTTGACGAAGATCACGCACGAGCTCACCACGACCGCCGCGAAGATCGCGGGCGAAGGCGCGGTGTCGAACCTGGCCGACGCCGCTGCCGAGCTGGCCGAAACCGACCAGCTGGATCCGGAGACCCCTGAGGCCGACATCGCCGCCGAAACCCTCGCCGCGACTCCGTTGGCCTGGACGGAAAACCGGCAGCTGAAGATCAAAGCGGTCACAACCGCGTTGAACGCGGTGGACATGGCCAACCGACTTGCGGTCGACACCGCCGAGCGGCATCGCAAGGCAACGGAGGAAGCGGACGGCTGCCGGGACGCGTTGAGCGAATGCTCGGCTTCGCGGGAGGAAGCCGAACGCCGTCTCGAAGACGCGGTCGTCGTCTGGCAGAACTCGGCGACGCACTTCCCGCCCGTGCCCGATGCGTTGTTCGCCCCGGACCCGGTTGACAGTCGGGTCGCCCCGGACCGGCTCACGAGCTGGGCCGACCAGCAGACCGCGTCGGTCAGGCAACGGCTCGACGTGACCGGACACGAGACGCGCAAGTTCGCTGCCGAGAATGTGAAGGACCAGGCGGCCAAGGCCGCGGCGGCCCAGC
Source organism: Amycolatopsis panacis (assembly GCF_003600245.1). Lineage (NCBI taxonomy): Bacteria > Bacillati > Actinomycetota > Actinomycetes > Pseudonocardiales > Pseudonocardiaceae > Amycolatopsis > Amycolatopsis panacis. The sequence continues at coordinate 3,604 of NZ_QZFV01000006.1, read as the reverse complement.
GATCGACGGCCGACCGCACCGCGGCCGAGGTCGAGAAGGAGCGAACGCGGGAGACGGCGTACCTGCGCAAGTCCGAAATCGCCGCGGCGGACGACGCCGAAACCGCACGGGAAGCCGAGGCAGATCACACCCGGAAGGCCGAAGTCGCCCGCCTCCACCGTCATGAGCACTTCGGCGCGCAGCTCGACTCGACCCAGTCCGCTTTGGACGAACTCCTCGGCTGGCACCACAGCGTCGAGCGGTGGCGGTCCGCGCTGCGACACCTCGACAAGACCTCGCTCGCCGGTTTCCCGCCGCCGATCGGTGCGGCCGAACAGCTGCTCGACGAGCTGCGTGCCGGCCGCACCGGCGAACGGCTGACGCGGGCCGCTCCCTCGGTGCGGGTCTCCGAGCGCGCCCTCGAACTGCTCACGGGCTACGACGACCAGGCCTTGCAGACTGCCGCAGGCAAAGCGGCTCAAGTCGCTTTCCTGCGGATCGACCGGAAAATCACTACGGCTAAGGCAATCGTGGCCGAACTTGACGAGGAGTTGAACACCGTCGCCGCCGAACTAGAACGGGCGCGAAGGAAGCCCACTCCACCACCGGTCCCGATCTGGCGCACCCGCGTCGACGGCCATCCACTATGGACACTGATCGATTTCCGCGTTGACATCGCCGCGAGCCGGCGGAACGCGTGCGAGGGTGCGCTCCTAGTTTCGGGGCTGTTGGACGCCGTCATCACACCGGACGGCCGGGCACGGGTAGGTGACACTGTCCTGTCCGGACGGCACCAGGCGGCGGGGCGGACCCTGGCCGACGTCCTGACTCCAGAGCCGGAGTCCCCGGTCGACGCAGAACGGCTGAACAGCCTGCTTCGAAGCATCTCGCTCGACGAGACGGACCCCGGCGTCACGACCGTGCGGACCGGCGTCCTGACCGCCGCCGCGCCGGCGGGATACGTCACCCGCCACATTGGCGCGACCGCGCGGGAACGAGCACGGGCTGAACGCGTCGCCCAGCTCGAAGCACAGCACGCCACTCTGACACAACGTCACGAGGTGGCGGAACTCGACGTCGCCGAACAGCAGGCCGTGCTCGAAGAAGCGATCGGTGAACGGGACAGCCTGCCGCCGTCGACGCCGTGGCAGCTGGAACGTACGCAAGCACAGATCGCCCAGCTGAGCGCCGGAAAAGCCGACAGCGACGCCGCGGAACGCCTCGCGGAAGCGGATTCGGAGCGGCAAGCGGTGCTGGACCGGTTGCGGGACAACGAACTTGTCCGAAGCCGAGTGCTGACCGATATCCGCACCAAGCTCGCGGCTGCGGTCGCGGTGGCCGAATCGGCGTCCGAGGCCGCAGAGGCGGCCACGACGCATTTGGCCGAGTGTGGCGAAGCCGTCGGACGAGCCACGGCCGAATGGCAGCACGCGGTCCGTGAGCAGGCGAGTGCGGACGAGCAACGTGCGGGGTTTCCGTCACTCGCGTCGCTCTCCGCCGCCCGGGATGACGAAGATGAGGCCACGGGCCTCCTGAACGCCGCTCAGCGGCAGGTTGTGCGCGTTGCCGAAGAGCTCGCCCACACCCAGTCAGGAACTCGGAAGGCGCTGAAGGCGCTGAACGAGGCGGTGGATCTCGGCGACGGCCGGTCGCTCCCTGCCGAAAGCAAGGCGCTGGACACGTTCGCGGACGAGGTGTCCCACTTAGCCATACAGGTCCGCTCGTGGCAGGAGGTTGTCGACCGGACACAGCAGCTCCGTACGCACGCCCGACGCTCCTCGACAGCCGCGGCCGACCAACGCCGGCGAAGTGGCAAGGCGGGAAGCGAGGCGGAAGCGGCGCGTGCAGCCGCGGTGAGCGCGGAGGCAGAGCTGAAACGGCTGCGCGAACTCTACGGCGCGGCTTACGAAGAACTCCACCGAGCTCTCGAGCAGATGGCGCAGGCTCACGAGGCGGCGCGGGACGAGGTCGAAGCTATCAAGGGCAGGATCAACCGGGCCGAGGTAGCGGCAGCGGGCGCGAAGAGCACCTTGGAGGGCATCGCACCGCAACGGCAGAAAGCCGAAACCCAGCGTGAGCACTGCCTCGACCGGATGTACCGGATGGTCGACGAATCGGTCGTGCCTATGGCCGGGGACATCCCCGTCAACGAGGACGGCAGGCCGGCGAATCTCACGGCAGCGCTCTCCTGGGGGTCTACTCTGCTGGCCGCGGATCCACGAGGGCACAACCGCGACGAGCTCACCAAGCTGGTCGAGAACCGCCGCCTGCGGTTGGAAGGTGAGGCGCGCAAGGTCAGCGCGGCGCTTACCCGATTCGACCGGCAGGTGACGGTGCAGACGATTCCCGGCACAGACTGGCGCCGCGCGGTTGTTGCCGCACCGGATGCCCTCGGCGGGGAAGACCTGCACACAACTGTTCTGACCTTGCGCGAGACGGCGGAACAGCTGGAGAACGATCTCCGAGGCGATGTCAAGTCCACCCTCAAGACCAGTATGTTCACCGCGTTGCGCCGAGAAATCGCCACGCGCCGGACCGCCGCGGAAGACCTCGTCCGGCAGATCCGCGTCACCCTCGAGGACGTGCGCACCGGCGTCGCGCGAGTCGGCGTCGAGGTCGATTGGAAGGTCAAGGACGACCCCGATGCGAAGCGCATGATTGAGCTGGTCAAGGCGCTGCCATCCGACGAGACGTTCGAGCAGATGTACGAGGTGCTGCGGCAGCGGCTCGAGGACGCGAACGGCGAGACCTGGGAGGCGCGCGTCGCACATACCTTCGACTACCGGGCGTGGCACGAGTGGGTTATCAAGGTCACCCACGCGTCGTTCGGCGACGGCAAGGCGGAGGCGTTCCGTGCGCTCACTCCCCGGTCGAACCCACTCGCCTCGTTCAGCACCGGCGAAATGCGCCTCGCGACGATGCTGCCGCTGCTGGCGGCAGCCTGGTCCATGTACGAAGCCCCAGGCTACGCCGGTCCGCGGTTGCTGTTCGTGGACGAGATGAACGCCGCGTTCGACCCGCAGAACGTGCGGAAGCTCCTGGCCCTGCTACGCGAGTGGAACTTCGACGTCCTCTCCACAGCACCCGAGATGAGCGCACTGCTGAAAGCCGAGTCAGGCCGGGTGATGATCGCACAGGTCACCCAGTCAGGCTCTGTGGGAGTGTCAACGCCGTGGCTCTGGGCCGGCTCCGGGCAGCCGGTCCTGGTCGCAGACCGCATCGGTAGTATCGCGGTCCGGCCATGACACCTGCCGAGCTCCCGGCCAGCGCACGCGCCCTGGCTGAAGACGCGGATCTCGCTCCGTTGTGGCAGGCGGTCCACCAGCGACTGTGTCAAGTGGACGAACCCGCCGAGCTCGCCACGGTTTCGGTCACCGGGCTGTCCGCGGGCGGTGTCGCGCTGCTGCGCAGCTGGCTCGACACCAGCACGCGGCGCCGCCGCGTGAAATCGGCGATCTCGCCGGACGGCGGCGTTGCCAAGGTACCCCTGCGGGAGCTGCTAGCCCCGTATTTCGCACATGGGGGAAGGTGGGGTGATCGGGGCTTTCGTTCTTGATCATCATAGGGTCGCGGTCCATGCGAGGACAGCGGGTCGCTTATGGACGCCCGAGTGTGGAGAAGTTGC
>NZ_QZFV01000005.1:0-13097 GCF_003600245.1 Amycolatopsis panacis | reverse complement strand
GCCGACCCCGATCCAAGCCCGGCTACTCGACCTCCTTGCGGTCGACCCCACCCAACCGCCATGATCAACAAATCCGGAGTTCCCGGGTCCGCCCACCATCACTCATGTGCGAAACACCCGGCTAGCCTTGGCCGAGCTGCACTCGCGCAGCGGTCCCCGGCTCGGCTCGCTGTTCCTAGACGAGGGCTTCGCGGCCCTCGACACGGCGGCCCTGCAGTCGGCACTGGAAGTGCTGCGGGCTCAGGCCGGCGGTGACCGCCTCGTCATGGTGATCAGTCACCTGCACGCGGTCGCCGAAGCCGTCGACGACGTCCTGTGGGTTGAGCGCGGTGCTGCCGGTTCGACGGCTCGCTGGCTGACGGCGGCGGAACGCGACGAACTCGTGCAAGCCGACCTGGCCAGCGGCCTGCAGCGGCTGGCGTAGGGCCTGTGGGCAGGCAGTTCGTGTCTCATCACCCGATCGGTCGTCGTTCGGGCGGATCACCTGCGATTACGGTCAGTGTCCGGGAGGTGGGGAATGACCTCGTGGTTCGGCGGCGGGGACCCGAGCGGAGAACACGGGTGACGGCCGGTTTCTCGTTGTCCGGGAGCGCCGCTCGCCGACGGCGCACGCTCGCGCACCTGTCACCGATTTTCGAGGTGCACCTCAACCGGGCCAGGAACCCGTCGGACGTCGACTGGGCCGCCTACGACTTCGTCGCGCTGGTCCAGCTGAGCGTGGACACGATCGCGCTTTCTTCGGGCCTGGACGGCACTCTAGGTGCTCCGCGCGAGACGGTCCTGGACGAGATGACGCGGGGCGCGGCCATGACGGCCCCGCACCGGCCCGTCGCCGAGCACGAGCGGGTCGCCCGGTTCGTGCTGGATCATCTGCTGCGGCACGACGAGCCGTCGCCGTACTTCACCGTCGAGCACGCCGACGCTGATGCCGGCTGGGCGCGCGTGACCCACCAGGTCCGTGTCCTGTATGAAACCCTGGCGGGGGACGGGTCGTCGCTGCAGGTCAACGCCGACCACACCGCGGTTGCCTTGTTGCTGCTCGCGACCAACCGCTCCCTCGAAGACGAACACGAAGCGGTCATCGCCGTCATGCAGGCGCAGGCCGACAGCGGACGGCTCGGTGCGGCGATCGAATCGGCCGACGACGCCTTGACGTTGTCTCGGACCTATTCGGCGAATGTCCGCCGCATGATCATCGAAGCCGAGCGCGATGTCAGCCGGGTGGACTACGTGACCGCGCTGCGGCCGGAACTGACCGCCGCGTCGCGGCATCTGGAACGGCGGATCCAGGTCGACGGGACCTTCCTGCGGCACTTGGAGAGCTTGCGTTCCGATGCGTCCGAAGAACAGGATCCCGAAGCCGTCCAGCAGCTCACGATGGCGATCTCCCGGCTCGGCGAGGCTGTCGAGACGCTCGCCGAACTCCACACCGACGTCATCGGCGCGACACCGCGCTGGCGCGACGCTCAGGCGGCGCAGGCGTTCACGGCGGTTCCGGCGACCGAGGTCGACCCCACCGCGGACGTCCTGTCCGCGCTTCTGGCCGGGCAGCCGCTGCCAGCCGGCGCCGACGCCTCGCCTCCGGCACCGGCACGGCTGCTCAACTTCTCGGCGTTGGCGGATCGGCTCGTCGCTCCGCCGCGTCAGGTTCTCGACGTCCCCGGACGTGAGGTGGCGACCGGCGCGTTGGAGGACAACGACGGCGTCTACCAGCAGTTCCCCGAGCAGTTCCACAACGTCGCCGAAGCCCTGCGCGGCCGGCGGGTCGCACCCGGGATGAAGGCGCGGCTGTCCGATCTGCTGGCCGACGCCGACGCGCTCTTCTCCCAGCCCGACCTCCGCACCGTCGTCGAGCTGGCCACCCTTGCCGGCGGACGGCACACCGCACGGCTGCGCCTCCGGCTGCTGCTCGCCTTGGACGCCCTGATGCTGTGGCGCCCGGACGGCGTTCCTGACCGGAGCGACGACTGGTGGGCCGTCGACGACGCCTGCCGCGAATCCACGCCCGATCTCGATTTCCCGGATCTGCTGCTGCATCGGAGGGGGCCGGATGACCGACCGTGACCTTGCCAGGGACGTCGGCCTGCTGCTGCGGTTCGCGCTCGATCACACGGTGACACCAGCTCGCCACGACACCTACAACCGGCTCTTCGACCGCTACACCACGGATCCCGAGCTGCGGACGGCGTTCGAAGAGACCGCGGCCGGCCTCGGGGTACGCACACTGGCCGCGGATCGGACGACCGGCCTGGTGCTCTCCGCGGAGGTCGACTCACCGCTTGCCGTCGCCGACACGACCCCGTGGCTGCGGATCAGCAGCGCCGGGGACCGGATGGTCTACGGGGTGGCGCTCGGAGGGGCCGCCGCCTGGTGCTACCCCACCGCGCGGTCGGTGCGAGAGCCGGGCACTCGGCGGGTCTCCGCGATCGACGTTGACCGGCTGATCCGGGAACACGCCGCCGCGGTCGAAGCAGGGGAAGCCGAGTTGCCCGCCGGTCTGGGGCCGGCGTGGGAGCAGTACAGCGTCCACCGCAAGCAAATCGCCGTCACGAAGAACACCGGCCAGCTCAAGCGTGGTTGCACGGTGAAGATGTGCGAAGAGGTGCTCGGCATGCTGGCCGCCTTCGGCCTCCTGGTGGCGGATCGGACGGTGCCGCCGCCGCGCCCGGACCTGCGGGTGTGGCGGTCGACCGACCGGTTCCGCGCCCACGTCGCCGCCGGTGGCGGTCCGCTGGCGTGGCAGACCATCGTCAACTCGGGGATTTCCGCGCTCGAAGAGGAGGACGCGTGAGACATCTCGGCTGGCGGCTGGAACGCACCTTCCTGGCGGGAGCCGGCCTGGCCGAGTCCCGGCTGGAAGGTTTGGATCTCAGGTGGTCGGAGCCCCTCGACCGCACGGCGCATGCGGCTCTGTGGGCGGACAACGGCACCGGCAAGACGATGGTCACGGCGTTGCGCTACGCCCTCTACCTGCCGTCCGCCCGGGATTTCATCCGCGGCGAATCGGACCGGTCGCTGGCCCAGCTGGTCCGCTCCCGCGATGTCTGCCACGTCGTCGAGCAGGCCAGCCGGGTCATCGACGGGGAGCTGCAGCGTGTCGTGGTCGGCATGGTCGCCGACTGGGCGGGCGGCGGCACCCAGGACCTCGAGAACCCGTCACGGCTGCACCGCGTCTTCTACGGCTGGGTTTCGGGTGAGCACGGGCCGACCATCGACGACCTTCCGTTCCGGACCAATGCAGGGAGGTGGGCCACCCGCAACCGGTTCACGGACGGCGTGCGTGCGGTGCTGCCGTCCGGCGGTGCGGTACCACCGCATCTGCCGTCGGACCACCAGGGAAACTGGCGCAGGTGGCTCGACGCCGTCGGAGTCGATCTCGACCAGGTTCGCTTCCAGGCCGTCATGAACGCCGCCGAGGGCGGCGTCGATCGGGTCATGCGGTTCACCGACTCCGACCAGTTCGTCCAGTGGCTCGTCGGTGCCACCATGCCGACTTCGACGGTGGAGCAGATCACGAACAGCGTCGACGTCCTCCGGGCCAACGCCGCCGCCCGGCCGCGCTGGGAGGAGGAGCTGAACCTGTGGCAGAAGCTCATCGAGCCGCTGTTCGACCTCGCCGTCGCACACGACGAGGCCGGCAAGCAGCGCCGCGCGGCCACGGCGGCCAGGACACGCGCCGTCTCCGCGGTGGCCGACGCAGAGGCAACGACTGCGGCATTGCACCTCAAAGAGGAAACGGCGAAGCAGCTGTATGACCACCACGACGGCGCTCGCCGGGAGGCAGGCTCGGCTGCGCGGCGGGCCCAGGCCCACCGCCTTCGGATGGAACTGCGTGCCGCCGAGCTGAGAGTGCGGGAAGCCGAGGGCATCGCCGGCCGGCGGCGCGACGAACGAGAGGATGCCGAGCGAGAACTCGCCGCCTGGCGGATCGTCAATGACGTCCTCCTGGCCGGAAAGCTCACCGGCCGTCTCGCCGGTCTCGAAGAGCGTCGCCGAGTCGTCGAAATGAAGACGGAACAACTGCAGCGCGAGGAAGCCTCGCTCAGGCACAGTATCGCTCGCTTGCTGACCGCACGTCGGGACGAAGCGGAAACCGCCCGCCGAACGGCCGAGACGGGGCTGAAGAAGGCGCGTGCCGACCTCGATGCAGCAACTGTCGAAGAGAAGAATGCGCTCGGCGAGCGAGGTGCCGTCACCCAGCAGGCGGAGCAGCTCGAAAAGGACCGGACCGCGGCGGAGGGCGAGCTGGCGGAGGTTGTCGAGGCGGGCTTGCTGCCGGAGGGCGAGGAACCGGCACAGCGGGACCTCGACCTCGCTGGATCGATCGCCGCCGCGCAGGGCCGGAGAAACGCCGCCACGCTCGAGCTGGAGCGGGTTGAAACGGTTCTCGGGTCGGCACAGGAGCGGCTCGCGGCGGCTCAGCGGCAGATCCGCGAAGCACGTGACGACGTCGAGCGGTTCCGCGGACAGCTGAACACGGTGGACCGGCGAGTGGCCGCACTCGAAGAGAACGAACTCGTGGTGGACGCCTTCGACGGTACGGTCGCCGATCTCTGGGAGAGCCGGGTCCTGCTCACGGACGTGCTGGCCGGGCGCGCCACCCGGGCGGACGGTGACGCGGAAGAAGCGCGCCGGGCGGCCGAGGCGGCGCAGCGCACGATCGACTCGATCGGCACCGACGGGCTCCTGCCGCCGGCCGAGATCATCGAGGACGCGGTGCGGCGGTGCGAGCAGGAAGAACTCATGGTGTGGTCCGGGTGGCGGTGGATCGCGGACACGATGACCGCCGAGCCAGCGGAGTCGTTCGCCCGGTCGCGGCCGGACATCGCTTCAGGACTCGTCGTCGCAGAGCCTCACCTCGTGCCTGCGGTGGCGGCCGTGCTCGACGGTCTCGACCTCGATGTCGCCCTCTGGGTCGGCGCGGTCACTGATCCCGAGGCCGCGGCGGCGGGTGGCGGCGGCAGCGGGACCGAAGCGCGGATTCTGCTACCACCCGCGGGAGTCTTCGACCGGGACGCCGCGGCGGGCCTCGTCGCCGCGGCCACCGACGACCGCGCACGAGCGGAAGACGAGCGCGCCAAGGCCACCGCACGGGCCCAGCTCCTTCGTGGCGTCCTCGCGACCTGCGAGCAGCTGTGGCAGGAATTTCCGGTGGATCCTCGTCCCACGCTCAACCGCAGTATCGAGGCCGCCGAGCAACGAGGGGAGGAGGCAAGCCGGCACGAACAGACCGCGCAAGAGGAAATCGCCGCGCTGAAGGAAGAGCGGGTCGTGCAGCGGGGCGTGATGGAGGAGGCCCAGCTGACGATCGACACGGCAGCCGAGCACCGCCGGTTGCTTGTCCCCGCGATCGCCGCGGCCGAGACGATCGCCGCGGCGCGCCGGGCGTTGCCGGGTCTCCGTGATGCGATCGCGTCGCTCGGCGCGCGCATCGAGGAGCTGTCGGACGTCAAGGCCGATCTGGCGGAACGCATCGAAGAGGCCAAGGGGCTGCGGGACGAACGCGCGAACGCTCGCGATGACGCGGCCAACGCGTTGCGCCAAGCCGGGTTGGCTCCGACGACGGAGGGCTCGATCCCGGACGAAGGCGAGACGGTTCTCCAGGCACGCCTGGCCGGTGTGCGGGAGACGTTGGCGAGCGCCACGATCGATCCCGCGCTGTCCGACGAGATCGAGCGGCTCCGCTGCGAACTCGCCGATGCCGAGGCGAGGATCGGTACGGACCGGGAGCGGTGGGAGCTCGCCCAGCAGTACGCGGAGAGCAGAGGTGCCCGCCATCCGGTCGCTCTGGCCGAGTCGATCAGGGCCGCCGAGGGGCGAAGTTCCGATGCCGGGGTTGAGTTCGCGACGGCGGAGGCGACGGCGGAGGCTGCCCGACGCCTCCATCGGCAGCGGGTCGAAGACCGGGAGGACCGCGCGTCTCCGGACGCTGACGGGTTCCCGAGTGCGGTGCGGGTCACTTCGCCGCTGGAAGCCGATCAGTACGCACGTCAGCTCAACGATGTGGCGGTGGAATTTCTCGAGAAGCGCAACGTCGAGGACCGCCTGATGAAGGAGGCGGAAGCGGCCGGTGCCAAGGCTGCGGAAGCGCGTCGGCTGATCGAGGTTTCGGTGCGGCCGCTGCGCCACCTCGCGGCCGAGGTTCCGGCCGGACGCGTTTTCGACGACGTGGGCAAGCTGACCGAGGCCCTCGCCGACAGCACTGAAGAGCTGCGTGCCGCGACCGAGAACGTCTCGCGAGCCCAAGACGCGCTGAACGAGCTGACGGCTGGAGTGCAGGCACACGCCAACGGCAAGGATGCCAGAGCCGTCGAAGACCGGGCCGATCCCCACCTGGCCGACTTGATCACGCGGCTCAGGACGGACCAGAGCCTCGCTCTCGACGCCGAACGCATCGCGGCGCAGCTGGAGCAGCGGGCGGCCACCCTGCGGGACGACCTCGGGCAACACGACGAACGCGTGCGGACGTGTGCCCGGATGCTGCACATCCAGGCATCCACGGCGATCGAGAAGCTGCGCCACTACCAGAACCAGTCACGTCTGCCAGAAGGGCTGGGGGAGTGGTCGGGACAGCGCTTCGCCGTCATCGATCACGAACCCGTGCCGGACGACGAATCCGTTTCGGTCGACCGTGTAGCGCGCCTGGTCCACGCTCTCCTCGCGCCCGGTGCGGGCAGCTCGGATGCCCAGGCGATGCTGTTCGCCGCCGCCCGGGCTCTCGTCAACGCACCGTTCCGCGTCCGGCTCCTGAAGCCCCACACCGATCTCGCCCTCGACCGGGTCGACGTCGCCGAGCTGAAGAATTTCTCCGGTGGACAGCGGGTGACGGCGGGAGTGCTGCTGTACGCCACGATGGCCCGGGTGAAGGCGGCCGGCAATGACACCTCGATCGGCTGGCTCTGGCTGGACAACCCATTCGGCCAGGCGTCCGCCGACCAGTTCGTCCGGACGATGCGGCTCGCGGCCGACAAGCTCGGGCTGCAGCTCGTCTTCACCGCCGCCCCCAAGGACAAGGGGGCACTGTCGATGTTCGACCGGATCATCACCCTGGCTCGTCGTTCACGCCCGTCGTCCGGAGAGAAGGTCGTGCTCGTCGACGACGGCAACCGCGAGCTGGCGGATCTCGAGCTGATCCAGCACGACGTCCTGCAGGTCCTCGGCGAATGACCATGGTCGACCTCGACGCACTGGTCCTCGGGCTCGATCCGGAAGGCTGGGGCGGCCGCCGTGACATCGACGCGTTCGCCACCGAGCTGAGGAAGCTCGCTCCCGGAGCCGGGCCCGGCGACGTCCCCGAGCTCGTCCGAGCCACCCTCGAGCGCGGGCGAGAGGCTGGTCTCTGGTCCGTCGCCAAGGCCAAGGTCCAGCGCGGACGCTGCGTGCTGCCCAAGTCTGTCCAGCTCATCAGGACGGTTCAGGCCGGTGACCAACGGCGTCCGGTCGGTGTACCCCTGCGTCCCGAACTCGCGGACTGGGCGACGTCGCTCGACCTGCTCAGCGGTCAGCGAACCGTGCTGCTGGCCGTCAACGACTGGTTGCGCCGCACGAACGGCGGAAAGGTGGCGGTCATCCCGGCCGCCGAGCGCGCGTATGAACTCCTCGGCAACGAAAAGGCGTTCGACTCGACGCCTCCGGTGGGCGGGGAGACGCTGTGGCGGCCTGACCGGCTCAATTTCGGCCTGCTGCGATGCGTACGCGTTCCGACGCCGCTGACGTGGGAGCCGGCCGTACCGGTCGTCGGCCCGCCCGGTGCACTGGTCTGCGTGGAGAACCACGCCACCTTCCGGAGCCTGCTCCGGGTGCTCCGGGGACGGACAACGCCGAGGTGGGTGGCGGTAGCCTGGATCCAGGGACGGAACACGGCACCATTGGGGTCGGTTCTCGATCTGCCGTTCCGGGTGACGCGGTTCGACTACCTTGGTGACCTCGACGCCCCGGGCCTCGAGATTGCTGCGACCGCATGCGCGATCGTCAGTCGGTCCGGGATCCTGGCGGGACCGGCGGAGACGCTGTGGCGGCTGCTGGCGGACCGGCCGTCGCGACCCGGCGCCGGAGTCGAGCCTGGGCGAGCTCGCGATCTGGCCAAGTGGCTACCGGAAAGCGTGAGGGACCGCAGTATCGCGCTCCTGACCGGCGGTCGGGCCATACCGCAGGAAGCCCTTCGCTACGACCTGCTGGACCAGGCTCTGTGAAGCCGTTGTGGACCCGGCAGGTCGTCTCGGTCGGCTTGCGCGGTTGTTTCGCCGTTCTCTTCGCTTCCAGGCAGTACCAACGAACCCAGCGTGATGGCGAGCATCAGAGGTGGGGCAAACTCCGGGTCCGCGAAGAACTCGGCGATGTCCTGTGGAATCTGACCGCGTTCGCCGACGGCCTCGGCTTGGATCGGGCTTCCCGACCGGGGAACGGCTGCCCTTGTCGATCGCATACGAGTTCCGGACTTACCGCAAGCCGGACGGCGTCCTCGCGACAGAGGTCTCCTGCGGAAGCGTGCAGGTCGGCGCGACCCTCACCGACGCTTCGCGCAACACCGACAGCTACCGCTTGCACGACGTATTCCACCTGAGCTACGCGTGCCTGCTCGGCTGGTCTCCGGTCACCCGCCCGTTGCTCGGGTGCAAGCGCCGAAGCGATCCGGCGATCGACGAAAACGACGACGGAGGACGTGCGATCGCCATCGAAGAAGGGCTGGCGGCGTCGATCTTCGCCTACGCGGCCACGCGTGACTACCTCAGAGGCGCAGCCCGCGTCGACGGCGACGTCCTCGCCTCGATCGCGACCTCCACCGCCCAGTTCGAGGTCGGTGCTCGCACGGCAGCCGACTGGGAGCGCGCCATCATCGAGGGTTTCCGGATGTGGAAGCAACTCGACGATCACGGCGGAAACGGCATCGTCCGAGCAGACCTGATTGCCCGTACGATGAAATTCGAACCCACTGCTGTGGAGGCTGGGTTGGACTGATGTGGCGAAGCTCTGCCCTTCACGGAACTCGTCTCTGTATTGTGATCTCCCTGAGCAAGCGTCGATCGAGCCAGTCCGCATAACCCAAATGGCTCAATTCTGCACCGAATTCCCAGATGAACCTGTTGGGTTAGGGTTTTACGTTCGCGGTGATGCTGCTTGGCGACTCTGGCGTGCTGGTTAAGTTTCGTGATTTTCTCGGCCTGCCGTCATTGCCAGGTGCGTATCCGCTGGTCGAAGTCGCGTAACTGCTGGGGCAGCAGTTCGTCGCGCTTGCGGTTCGTTCGGTCTCGGCCTCGAGCGCCTGGCGTTGGTTGGCTAGCTGGCGCCGTTGTAGCACCATTTGATCAGCGCGGCTACCGCGGTTCTGCTGCCGCCGAGCGGCGATCCAGGTTGGCAGGTCACCCAGATGAATGCTCATCGCGGCATCGTAGAACCGCCCGGGCCCTCCAGGTGTGAACACACCGGGGCGGCGACGGCGTGCGGCACGGCTGAGCGGAGGCGGCGTCGTGTTATCACCGGGTTGGCGAATGCTCAGGTTGTCGTACCCAGCTGGCAGGATGCAGCCCGTTCACTCCGCGACCGGCAATTACTGAAAGAGGTCAGCTCACACATGGACCGACCTATACGGACCCGTCGTCGGCACCCTGCCCTGCTGGCGGCGTTGGAGGGTCGCTCGGTGCGGCCACTGCACAACCTGTCCCGCCCCGGCTTGGGCACCGGAGTGACCGCAGGGTCGAACGACCGATTCCGCTGGAAATGCCTGACATGCGACTACGAGTGGGAAACCAACGCAAACAGGGTGGCGGTAGTGGGAAGCGGATGCCCGCGCTGCGCCGGACGCGTCCATAAGTCACTGGCAGCGGTTATTGGCTCGACAACGTTAGAGCTCGTCGAGAACGTTACGCATCCAGGCCGAACTCTGGAGCGGACGAGCTGTCGTTCTACGGATATTTGCCGGTGGCGCTGCCGCGTGTGTGGTCACCAGTGGAAAACGCACGCGTCGCGAGCCATGGACGATGGATGCGCTAGCTGTGTGCGACTCGCAACTTTGCCAGCGGAGCCGGCTGCGCTGGCGAGCCCGGATGTGGTTGCTGAGTTTCTAGAAAATCTAACGACAGGACGCGACCTTCATCACCTTACGCGAGGGTCGAGTGACCGATGTCGATGGAAGTGCTCGAGTTGCGGGCACGTCTGGATTGCGACGGTAGCGACGCGGGTGACGGTCGGCACGGGATGTAAGCGGTGTGCCTACAGGGTCAACGGGGACAAGCTTATGACGCCGCTGAGTATTGCGAATCCTGCGTTGGCGGCCGAATTTCGTCGAAATCTCTCTCGTCCTGACCGAAATGCGGACACCACGCCTGTTTCGGGAACTGACCGGGTCGAATGGCAGTGCGGTTTTGGTCATCTATGGGAAACCGCTGTTGCTCAGCGCAGCAAGCAGAAGACGCATTGTCCGGTTTGTAATGCAATGACGAGACGGAGTCGCTTTGAGTTGGAGGTTGGAATTCTGCTCGCGGCGGCAACTGGTCTGAGCGTGGTGTATGACCATCCGGCTCGAAGCCAATCCGGCAAAGGAGTGCGGACCTATCGTGTCGACATGTATCTTCCGGGAGTTGACATTCTGATCGACCTTGATCCGTTCTCGTGGCATAGTTCGGCTGCTGATGTTCAGCGGGATCAGCGCAAAGCGGACGGTCTGGCTGATCGGCACTTCGTCCGCGTGAGGCCGCAGACTCTTCCTCCACTGCGCGCGTCGACGGTGATAGTGGATGATCAAACTGGTGATCCGGTCGTGTGGATGCAGGCACTATGCCGTTATCTCGCTAAGCGCGATATTTCGGTGCGAAACCTAAGCGATAGTCGCGTCAAGGAATGTCTGGCGGCGGCCGTGCATGCGTGGATCGAACTCGTGGGGAACCCTCCAGCGCGGTCCTTGGCTTCGGCTCATCCCGATATTGTCAGCGAGTTCGTCGAGAACTGCGATCGTCCTGGCTTGACGCCAGATTTGATGCATCGAAGCAGCAATGACCGATGCAGGTGGAAATGCTCCGCGTGTGGCCATCAGTGGGTCACATCGGCCAGTAAACGGAGTAGTAGTGAATCCACTGGGTGTCGCGAGTGTGCCCGTGCTATCGGAGGAAGGCGAAGGGCGCGCGCGAGTGCAGGCCAGTCGCTGGCAGACTTGCGACCGGATGTTGCACACCAGTTTATCGAGAACCTGAGTAATCCCGGCGCTGGACCAGACCGTCTCTACGTCAATAGCGGGGATCGATGTGTCTGGTTGTGCCCGGGATGCCCAAACACTCGTGTGTGCCGTGTCGCCGATGCGGTGCAGCGGATGGGCTGTGCAGAGTGCGGGTATAAAAAGCACGGTGTCGCACGTGTTCGGCTCTCCGCAGGGCAAGGTCGTGTTCTCTCGGTGAGCCATCCTGAGCTTGCTGCGCAAGTCGATGTCGGGAAAACTGGGCGCAGTCCAGAGCGGATACCAACCGCCGGGCGGGCAACCGTCTGGTGGAAGTGCCAAGCTGGCGATGATCATCGCTGGAGTGCTCCGCCGTACAGTCGAACCAATCCATCTAAACCTGCTGGATGCCCGTTCTGCTCCGGCCGCCGTCCATCATCGACAACACGGCTCGATGTCACTCACCCAGAACTCGCTGCTCAACTAGATTCGACGAGATCCTCAATCGATGTGTCAGAATTGACAGCTGGGAGCCAAAAAATTGTTCCTTGGGTGTGTCCGGTGGCGCTCGATCACCGATGGGCAGGGCCGCCCGCATCGCGAATACGAAAGGGACGAATAGTAGGATGCCCTTTTTGTGCAGGTAGGAGGCTGTCGATAACAAACAGATTGGATACCAGGGTACCGGAAGTTGCTGCCTACCTAAATGCTGACCAGTCAGGAAGAAGTGCCGATAAGCTTTATTTCAGATCTAATTTCAGGGCGGTCTGGACGTGCGTAGCAAACCCAGAACACTCTTACTCCCTGCCAGTCCATGACCGTCTCCTTACCACGGGACGGTGCCCAAAATGTCGGGGTCTCCCCTGGAATTAGAATCAGGCTAACGAGGGTTCGCGGATGGAGATTCGGGTCCACGGATTCGAGCTGTCTCATCTGGCGGGCTCGTGAGAGGTGGTGCTGCGGGGTGGCCAGAGTTCCCATTTGTTGGCGTTGCCGCGGCGGACGATGGCGTTGGGGTGTTTCGCTTGGAGTTCGGCGAGTTTAGCCACGATTTGGTTAAGGGGCAGGCCGGAGGGGATGACGGCGAGTGGCTTCGCTTTGGGGAGCTCGGGCGTGCGGGGTTTGTTAGCGAGTTCGAGGAACCGTTCGCGGGCTTCGCGCATGCGTTCGGCGCGGCGGGGCCAGGCGAAGCAGGGGCCCTCGGGGAGGATCATGGTGTAGGAGATTTCGTGCCAGTTTGATGGCGTGTCGCATTCGGAACACATGTCCGCCGCGTCGAGTTTCGGGATGGCTTCCCACGCGACGCGCGTGTGGTTTTCACAGGCGATCCGGTTACGAAGTTCGCTGCGTTCGCTCCGGTCTGTGCTCGCTTTGAGCTTGGCACGAAGGTCAGCAATGAGGGCGCGGAGCCGACGTACTTCGTTCTGGCGCTGGCAGGAGAAGCCGACCAGGTTGAGTTCGCGCCGGCGGGCGGGGAGACGCCCGTTCTGGTCCATGACGGTCTCGGGATCCCCGACCCGCTGGCGGAGCTGCTCGACCCGGCTTTGCCACTCGGCGACGCTCGCTTCGGTGTCGGCGATCTCCGCGGCCCGTTTCTCCGGGGCCATGAGAGGTGCGCAGGTTCCGTCCCTCATCTCGCCGAGGTGCCTGATCGAGGCCCGAAGGCCTGCTTCGTCTTCCAGGAGCTCGAGGCGAGCTCGGGCTCGGTCGGGGTCGTAGAGCGGAATGCGGGCTTGCCGCTCTCGTTCCTCGCGTTCGCGCTTCTTCCTCCAGCGAGCTTCTTCGGACGCGAGCCATGGCGGGTTCAAACGATCATAGCGACGTCACGATAGGATCCTGGTAGCGTCGATCGATAGGAATGGTGAATGAGCCGGCACAAGCCATTGCGGTTCGAAGAGCGAGAGATCATCTCTCGCGAGTTGGGCAAAGATCGTTCGGCTCGATTCATCGC
>NZ_QZFV01000004.1:0-13180 GCF_003600245.1 Amycolatopsis panacis | reverse complement strand
GGGCTTTCCGTGGGTACGACGAGGTGCGCGCCGGCGTCGTCGCCGGGGGTGGATCAGCTGGCGCCGAACGGGCTCACGCGCCGCCCGAGAGCTTCTCGCGCAGGGCGGCGAGCTGCTCGTCGCTGGCGAGCGTGCCGCCGCTCTTCGCCTCGGCGGGGGCGGAGGAGGTGTAGCTCTGGTCCCCGCCCTCGATGCCGGTGGCAGCGTCGGCAGCGGCCTCGGCGTCGGCAGCGGCGGCCTTCTTGACCTGGGCCATGTGCGCCTCGTAGCGGGTGTGCGCCTCGGCGTACTGGCGCTCCCACTCCTCGCGCTGCTTGTCGAAGCCTTCCTGCCACTCCTGGGTGTCCGGGTCGAAGCCCTCGGGGTAGATGTAGTTCCCCTCGTTGTCGTACTCGGCGGCCATCCCGTACTGGGTCGGGTCGAACTCGGTGTCCGGCGTGACACCCTCGTTCGCCTGCTTCAGCGACAGCGAGATACGACGGCGCTCCAGGTCGATGTCGATGACCTTGACCATGACGTCGCCGTTGACCTGCACGACCTGCTCCGGGATCTCCACGTGGCGCTCGGCCAGCTCGGAGATGTGCACCAGGCCCTCGATGCCCTCCTCGACGCGCACGAACGCACCGAACGGGACGAGCTTGGTGACCTTGCCCGGCACGATCTGGCCGATCGCGTGGGTGCGGGCGAACTGGCGCCACGGGTCTTCCTGGGTCGCCTTCAGTGACAGGGAAACGCGCTCGCGGTCCATGTCCACGTCCAGCACCTCGACGGTGACCTCCTGGCCGACCTCGACGACCTCGGACGGGTGGTCGATGTGCTTCCAGGACAGCTCGGACACGTGCACCAGGCCGTCGACGCCACCCAGATCCACGAAGGCACCGAAGTTGACGATGGAGGACACGACGCCCTTGCGGACCTGGCCCTTGGCGAGCGCGTTGAGGAACTCGCTGCGCACCTCGGACTGGGTCTGCTCCAGGTAGGCCCGGCGAGACAGGACCACGTTGTTGCGGTTCTTGTCCAGCTCGATGATCTTCGCCTCGAGCTCGCGGCCGACGTAGGGCTGCAGGTCGCGCACGCGGCGCATCTCGACCAACGACGCGGGCAGGAAGCCGCGCAGGCCGATGTCCAGGATGAGGCCGCCCTTGACGACCTCGATGACGGTGCCCTTGACGGGCTCGTCCTTCTCCTTGAGCTCCTCGATCGTGCCCCAGGCGCGCTCGTACTGCGCGCGCTTCTTGGACAGGATCAGACGGCCTTCCTTGTCCTCCTTCTGGAGGACAAGGGCTTCGACCTCATCGCCGACGGTGACAACCTCGGCCGGGTCGACATCGTGCTTGATGGACAGCTCACGCGAGGGGATGACGCCCTCGGTCTTGTACCCGATGTCGAGCAGGACCTCGTCGCGGTCGACCTTGACGATGGTGCCCTCGACGATGTCGCCATCGTTGAAGTACTTGATCGTCTTGTCGATCGCCGCGAGGAAGTCTTCCTCCGACCCGATGTCGTTGATGGCGACCTGCTGGGGCGCGCTGGGTGCGGTCGGGGCGGTGGCGGTGTCGGTGGTCATTAGGCGGGTTGCTCCGGTGGGATGGGTATCGTAGGTGGTCGGTCGGCTACCAGGATGGCGAAGCACGGCGGAACCCCGATGACGAGGCATGCGACGGCCCTGCTCAAACGTCCGGCGAGCAAACGTTCCACCAGTGAACGACCGCGGCATGACCCGCTGACGGTGCGCGGCCCCGGCTGGTAGAGCCCCGGGCAGCGCTGACCCACTGCGCTGACACGTATCGTACGCGGGCCCCGGTATCGGACACAATCAGGGTCGGCAACGGCCCCCGCTACCGTGGGCGGCCCGTCCCCCTCACCCGCCGCGAGTCCGGGAAAGTGGCTCTGTACAGCCGATTCCCGGGCCGGACCGGCCCACCGGCACCCCGGATGACCAACCCGCCGCCACCCCCGATGAGGAGCCTGTCATGCCCGAGCCCGCCGCACCGCCCGCGGACCCGACGGAGAGCGCCGAGCACCGGCTCGGCACCACCGGCGTGGCACACCGCGAAGTCGGCGGCGCGGAAGCCGAAGCGGCGAACCTCGCTTGGTGGGACGCGGACGCCGACGACTACAACGCCACGCATGGCGGCTTTCTCGGTGACGCCGACTTCGTCTGGTGCCCCGAGGGCGTCCGGGAGGAAGACGCCCGGCTGCTCGGGGACGTACGCGGGCGTCGCGTCCTCGAAGTGGGTTGCGGACAGGCCGCGTGCTCGCGATGGCTCGCGTCCGAAGGCGCGTACGCGGTGGCCACCGACCTGTCCGGCGGGATGCTGCGCCACGCCCGCGCGGGCAACGAGCGCACCGGCGTGGCAGTCCCCCTCGTACAGGCCAACGCCGAGCGGCTGCCGTTCGCGGACGGCAGCTTCGATGTCGCGTGCTCCGCGTTCGGCGCGCTGCCCTTCGTGCCTTCGCTGGAGACCGTGTTCACGGAGGTGCACCGCCTGCTGCGCCAGGACGCGCCGTGGGTGTTCTCGGTGACTCACCCGATGCGCTGGATCTTCCCGGACGACCCGGGGCCGCAGGGACTGACCGTGACCCAGCCGTACTTCGACCGCACGCCGTACGCGGAGGTCGACGAAAACGGTGTCGCCACGTACGTCGAATACCACCGTACGGTCGGCGATTACGTACGCGTGCTCGCTGCGACCGGCTTCGCGCTGGAGGATCTGCTGGAACCGGAGTGGCCGGACGGGCACACCCGTACGTGGGGCCAGTGGAGCCCGCTGCGCGGCCGGCTCTTCCCCGGCACAGCGATCTTTCGCACTCGCCGCACCTGAACTATTACGCTGCGCCAGGTGAGCACCACCGAGCGCTTCACCGCCCTGGACCCGCTCCTGCCGCCACCCCCGTCCGAAGCCGGCGGCGAGCGGATCACGGCCGTGACCGCGAACGGCGAGCGTGTTTCCGGTGTGCTGCAACGGTATCGGCACGGCCCGGCGGACGTCGCGCTGCTGTGGTCGGCCGAGCAGGTGTGGCAGCTGTTCCCCGATCCCGGAATCTCCGGCACCGCCGGGTTCGACGCGCTACTCGGCGCCCTGCGGTCGCGAATGGACAATGAGCAGGCCGAGCCGGACTCGGCCTGCGTGGTCAATTGGCCGAGCCGCGACGCGGAGGCGATCCGGGCCTTCCTCGACCACGGCATGGTCCCGATGTCCGCGCTGGCCGTGCGCACCGGGCAGGAGCCACCGGCCCCCGAGCCGGATGTCCCGGCCATCCGCAGCGCGGGACCGGAGGACCTGGACGCCGTCCTGGCACTGTGCACGGCGACCTTCGACTACACCGGCCTGGTCGCGCACCGCCGCCGCGCACAGACCGCGGAGCTGCTCCGCCCGGCCTTGCGGCATGCCCTCGGCGAACCGGCCACCTGGCTCGCCGAGGAGCACGGTGAGGCGGTAGGCCTCGCCCAGTGCGCCTGGGTCGAATCCGAGCCGGGGAACGCAGCCGCGGAGTTGCTGCCGACGGGCCGCTGGGGGTACGTGAACAACGTCATCACCGCGACCGGTCACCGCAGCCGCGGGATCGGGCGAGCCCTGATGGCCCGAGCGCATCGCGAACTGAACGGCCGCGGAACGGCGGGCACCTACCTCTACTACAACCCGCTCAACCCGCTCTCCTCGGTGTTCTGGCACCGGCAGGGCTACCGTCCCTTGTGGACGTCGTGGGAGGCGCACCCGGCTTCCGCTCTGCGCTGAGCAAGCCTCGCATCACCTGCTTGTGTGACGTGTGACCACCCGGGTTGCCCGGCCTGCACAGACCGGGCTAGGTTTTGAACTGACCAGTCAGTTCAAAGACAGGAGTGCGACCGTGCGGGTCCACGCCGACCGGGTGTCCCTTGACGGACCCCATGGTCCGTTGCTGCCGCCGACCTCGGTCATCGTCGAGGAAGGCGGGCTCACCGTGGTGCACGGCGAACCCGGCGTCGGGGTCACCGCGCTGGGACTTGCGCTCGCCGGGCGGCTGCGCCCGACCACCGGCACGGTGACCGCCGAACCCGCCGGTGAGCTGCGAAGCCTGGTGGCCGTAGTGGACGCGCCCGGGGTCAGCGAACCCGACGAGGCGCTGCCGCTGCGCGTAGTCGTCGGCGAGGAACTCGCGTTGGCACATCGGCCGGCGGGCAAGCCGGATGTGGCTGCCTGGCTGGCCACGCACGACGCGGCACCGTTCGCCGGGACCCGGTTCGAGAGCCTCGCGCCGGCGCTGCGGATCCGGCTGCTGACGGAGCTGGCCGCCGAGCGGGCCGGGGTGCGAATACTGGTCCTGGACACGCCCGACCGGCACACCAGCGACGTCGCGACCTGGACCGAAGTGGCCCGGACGCAGGCGGCGCGTGGTTTCGCGGTCGCCGTGCTCACTGCGACCACGCCGCTCTCGGCGCTCCCCCAGCCACCGGCCCGGATCGGGTCGGCCGAGCAGCCGGATCCGGTGCGGTACGGCGCTCCCGAAGACAGCGCTCAAGCCAGCACGGAAATCAGCACTGCGACCGGCGCCGAAACCGCTGCCGCCGAAGGAGACCGGGCATGACATCCCCCCACAAGCGCGCCGGTGGCCTGAACGCGTTCCGGATCGCGCGCAACGAGCTGCGCCGGCTGTCCACCGGGACGTTGCCGAAACTGGCGATGGCCGCGCTCGTGCTGGTACCGCTGCTGTACGCGTCGTTCTACCTCTACGCCAACTACGATCCCTACGGCCGCCTGGACAAGCTGCCCGCGGCCGTGTTCACCGAGGACGCCGGGGCGAAGGATTCTTCCGGCGCGGAGCGCAACATCGGCCACGAGGTGACCGGCGAACTGCTGCAGTCCGGCACCTTCCAATGGCATCAAACGTCCGAAAAGGACGCTCGGGACGGCGTGCGCGACGACAAGTACTCGTTCGCCATCGGCATTCCGAGCGGGTTCTCCGCGGCGCTGCTCTCGTCCGGGAACTTCACCCCGCAGCAGGCGACCATCACGCTCACCACCAACGACGCCAACAACTATCTGTCCGGCACGATCGCCAAGCAGGTGGCCGATCAGGTCCGCAAGACCATCGCCAAGAAGGTGGGCAGCGAGGCCGCGGACCGGTTCCTCGTCGGATTCTCCACCATCTACGGCAAAATCTCCGAGGCGAGCGACGGAGCCGAGCAACTCGCCGACGGCGCGACCAGACTGCAGAACGGCCAGCACCAGCTCGCCGACGGGGCGCATCAGCTGGCGACCGGCTCAGGCACGCTGGCCACCGGGCTGGGCACGCTGAAGTCGAGTACCGCGGATCTGCCCGCGCAGACCCAGAAACTCGCCAGCGGCGCAGGACAAGTGGCCGATGGCAACCAGAAAGTGGCCGACGCCGCGTCGCTGGCCGCCTCGGCCTCGTCCGATCTGCAGAGCCGACTCGACGGATATCGGGCTCAGCTGAACACGCAGCTGCGCGACGCCGGACTGTCCGACGGTCAGGTCAAAGACGTCCTCGCGCGGCTGGACGCGCTGCGCTCCCCCGTCGATCAGGCGAACGGGAAGATCCAGTCGGCCAACGGTCAGGTGCAGAAGCTCGCGGACGGCGCACGCCAGGTCTCCGACGGCGCGCACCAGCTCGCCTCGGCCTCGCCGCAGCTGGCGAGCGGGATCGCGAAGGCGTCCGACGGCGCGAACCAGCTGCGCGACGGCGCGGCCAAGCTCGACGACGGCGAGAAGACCGCGGTGACCGGCACGGACCAGCTCGCGGCCGGGTCCGCGAAGCTGCGCGACGGACTGTCGGCCGGGCTTTCGCAGATCCCGAACCCGGACGACCCGACCCGGACAGCGACCGCGAACACGATCGCCGACCCCGTCGCGGTCACCTCCAACGGCGTCGCTTCCGCAGGCACCTACGGGGCCGGGCTCGCTCCGTTCTTCATCGCCCTGGCGACCTGGATCGGCGCCTTCGTGCTGTTCCTGCTGATCCGGCCGCTGTCCACCCGGGCGCTCACCGCGGGCGCGTCCCCACTGCGGGTCGCGATCGGTGGCTGGCTGTCCTCGGCCGTGCTCGGGCTGGCGCAGGTGGTGGTGTTGTTCGCCGCGGTGACCTGGCTCGTCGGGATTCACGTGGCGCATCCGCTCGGCGCGATCGGGTTCGCTTTCCTGGTGTCGCTCACGTTCACGTCGGTGGTGCACGCGCTGAACGCGTTCTTCGGCGCGGTCGGCAAGTTCCTCGGGCTGGTGCTGCTGGTGCTGCAACTGGTCAGCGCGGGCGGCACGTTCCCGTGGCAGACCATCCCGGACGCGCTGTACCCGCTGCATGTGGTGCTGCCGATGGGCTACGCGATCGACGGGTTCCGGCATCTGCTCTACTCCGGCGCGTCGATGCAGATCCTCGGGGACGTCGGGGTGCTCCTGGCCTACCTTGCCGGCGGGATCCTGCTGTCCACGCTCGCCGCGCGCAAGCGCCGGGTCTGGTCGGTGTCCGCGCTCAAGCCCGAGCTGAGCCTGTGAGAGAGGCGACGAAGCAGAAGCTGTTCGAGGCGACCCTGCGGCTTTCGGCCGGCAAGGGGCTGGTGGGGCTGACCGTCGACGACATCGCGGCGGAAGCGGGCGTGGCCAAGGGCACCGTGTACTACAACTTCGGGTCGAAGGACGGACTGGTCGACGCCCTGCTCCGGTTCGGCGTCGACCTGCTGGCCGGGCGGCTGCGCGCGGTCGCCTCGGACACCGACCCGCTGGAAGTGATCGAGGCGCAGGTGGACGCCACGCTGGAGTTCATCGGCGAGTACCCGGGGTTCTCCCAGATCGTGGTGAGCGAGCTGTGGCGCGCGCCGGGCCGGTGGCACGACACGCTTTCCCTGCTGCGCGAGGAGATCATCGCGATCGTGAAGACCCAGCTGGAACGGCTCGACGCGGCGGGCAGGCTGCCCGCCGGGGTGCGCATCCCGACCGCGGCCGCGGGCCTGTTCGGCACCATGCTGGTGGTCGCGCTCGACTGGCAGGTCTTCCAGCCCGCGCGCAGCCGGGCCGAGGCGCTGGACTCGGTGATGGTCCTGGTGCGCGGACTGGGCGAGGGGTGAACGGGTCACCCCTCGCGCAGCCCCGTGGGCGGATCAGTGGCAGTTGGCGCAGCAGCCACAGCCCTTGCCGGTGCACGCGGAACAGCACCCGTGGCGCAGAAAGGTCCTGAAGAGCCGCTCGAACATGTCTCAGTCCTCCGAAATAGATGGGCATGTGCGCATGTCACGCTAGGTGCCCGCGACGCGCCGCCGGTACCGCCGACCGAGCGGGGTGTACCGGGCGGAAACCGCACGGCTGCGCGGTTTCCTGCTCGCACAGCGGAGTTTGGAGTGTCCACAGAGGACTCGCATGGGCCGTTGGGTGGACCCGTTCGGCGGCGTGGGGAGTACGGCGAGGCGTCCGGATGGCGGAAGCGGGCGGATCACGGACCGACGGTGGACCCGACAGGCCCGCTCACAGGCGTGCATCGGGAACCGGCATGGGGTGGCTTGGCCGGACATGGCACGCACGCTGCCGTACTCAGCCGGTCGTGACCCGCGCCCCGGGCCACGACCGGCGAAGTCAGTGCGCGCGAGAGGTCAGTGCGCGGCCTCGTTCCACGAGCGGCCGTAGCCGACCGAGACCTCCAGGGGGACGGCGAGATGGTAGGCCGAGCCCATGCCCTCGCGGACCAGGTTCTCGACCTCCGCGCGTTCGCCTTCGGCCACTTCCAGTACCAGTTCGTCGTGCACCTGGAGCAGGACGCGGCTGCGCAGCTTCGCCTTGCCGAGTGCGCGGTGCACGTTGAGCATGGCCACCTTGATGATGTCGGCCGCGCTGCCCTGGATGGGGGCGTTGAGAGCCATCCGCTCGGCCATTTCGCGGCGCTGCCGGTTGTCGCTATTGAGGTCCGGCAGGTAGCGGCGGCGGCCGAAGATCGTCTCGGTGTAACCCCGTTTCGCGGCCTCGCCGACCACCGACTGCAGATAGTCGCGCACCCCGCCGAACCGGGCGAAGTACGCCTCCATCTGCTCCTTCGCCTCTTCGGTGGAGATCCGCAGCTGCTGCGAGAGCCCGTACGCGGACAGCCCGTAGGCCAGGCCGTAGGACATCGCCTTGACCCGGTAGCGCTGTTCGGCGGTGATCTCCCCGGCCGGCACCGAGAACGCCCGCGAGGCCACGAACGTATGCAGGTCCTCGCCGCTGTTGAAAGCCTCGATCAGCCCCTCGTCCTGGGACAGGTGCGCCATGATGCGCATCTCGATCTGGCTGTAATCCGCGGTCATCAGCTCGGTCCAGCCCGCGCCGACCACGAACGCGTCGCGGATGCGCCGGCCTTCCTCGGTGCGCACCGGGATGTTCTGCAGGTTGGGCTCGATCGAGGACAGCCGGCCGGTGGCCGCGATGGTCTGCTGCAGCGTGGTGTGGATGCGCCGGTCGTCGGCGACCGACTTGATCAGCCCCTCCACGGTGGTGCGCAGCTTGGTCGCGTCGCGGTGTTCCAGCAGGTACTGCAGGAACGGGTGCTCGGTCTTCTCGAACAGGCCCTGCAGCGCCTCGGCGTCGGTGGTGTAGCCGGTCTTGGTGCGCTTGGTCTTGGGCATGCCGAGTTCCTCGAACAGCACCACCTGCAGCTGCTTCGGGGAGCCGAGGTTGATCTGCTTGCCGATCACCTCGTAGGCGGAATCCGCGGCCTG
This sequence comes from Amycolatopsis panacis, assembly GCF_003600245.1. NCBI lineage: Bacteria > Bacillati > Actinomycetota > Actinomycetes > Pseudonocardiales > Pseudonocardiaceae > Amycolatopsis > Amycolatopsis panacis. The sequence goes on along the minus strand of NZ_QZFV01000004.1, from coordinate 4,503 downwards.
GGTGACCCGGCCGAGATAGTGCGCCTCGAGTTCGGTCAGCTGGTCGACGTCGACCGCGATGCCCGCCGCCTCCAGCTCGGTGATCACCTCCAGCAGCGGCAGCTCCAGCTCGGCCAGCAGCTTCGCCCCGCCCAGCTCCTCCAGCTCGGTGCCCAGCGCGCCGCTCAGCTCGAACACCGCGCGGGCGCGCACCAGCTCGGCGGAGATCTCCTTCTGCTCCGCCTCCTCGGCACCACCGTCGAGCAGCGACAGCTGACCGTCGCCCTCGTCGGATTCCGAGCGCAGCTCACGGTGCAGGTACCGCAGCGCCAGATCGTCCAGCCCGAACGTGCGCTGGCCCGGCCGGGCGAGGTAGGCGGCCAGCGCGGTGTCCATGGCCAGCCCGGCGAACGCCCAGCCGCGGGCGCGCACCGCGTGCAGCGGCACCTTCAGATCGTGCCCGATCTTGCGGATCTTCCCGTCCGCGAACCACGCCGCCAGCGCCCGGTCGTCCGCCTCGTCCATCGTGGTGACGTCCACATAGGCACCCTCGCCGTCCGCCGCGGCGAAGGCCAGCGCACGCAGATCGGACCGGACCGAGGTGCCGGTGGTACGGAACGACAACGCGACCGGTGCGCCCTCCCCGGCGTGCGCGCCCAGCCACTCGGCCAGCGCGCCGGGCGCGAGCGCCGAGCCGGACACCTCGAAACCTTCCTCGGCCTCCGGTTCGGCACTGCTGAGCGTGTCGAAGAGCCGCTCGCGCAGCACCCGGAACTCCAGCTCGTCGAACAGCCGGTGCACCGCCTCGCGGTCCCACGGGCGCAGCTCCAGCTCGGCGGGCGTGGTCTCCAGCGGCACGGTCCGCACCAGCTCGGTCAGCTCGCGGTTGAGCGAGACCGAGGACAGGTTCGCCCGCAGCGCCTCGCCGACCTTGCCCTTCACCTCGTCCACCCGGTCGATCAGCTCGGCCAGCGTGCCGAACTGGCGGATCCACTTGGTCGCGGTCTTCTCCCCCACGCCGGGGATGCCGGGCAGGTTGTCCGAGGGGTCGCCGCGCAGCGCCGCGAAATCCGGGTACTGACTCGGGGTGAGGCCGTACTTCTCCTCGACCGCCTCCGGGGTGAAACGGACCAGATCGGACACGCCCCGCTTCGGGTAGAGCACGGTGACCCGCTCGCCGACCAGCTGCAGCGCGTCGCGGTCGCCGGTACAGATCAGCACGTCGAAGTCGGCGCCCGCCTGCGTGGTCAGCGTGGCGATGATGTCGTCGGCCTCGTAGTTCTCCTTGGTCAGCGAGGGGATGCCGAGGACGTCGAGCACCTCCCGGACCAGGTCGACCTGCCCGCGGAACTCGTCCGGCGTGGCGCTGCGGTTGGCCTTGTAACCGGCGAAGGCCGCCGAGCGGAAGGTCTTGCGGGACAGGTCGAAGGCCACCGCGAGGTGCGTCGGCGCCTCGTCGCGCAGCAGGTTGATCAGCATCGAGGTGAACCCGAACACCGCGTTCGTGACCTGCCCGGTCTTGGTGCGGAAATTCTCCGCGGGCAGCGCGAAGAACGCGCGGTAGGCCATGGAATGGCCGTCGATCAGCAGCAGCCGGGGCCGCTCGGCGGTGGTGGCGGCTGTGGCGTTGGCAACGGTTCGGTTCTCGCTCGGGCTCACGGGGGCGAGTCTAGGGTGGGGGTCCGACACTCTTGCGGGTCGCATAGGTTGAGGAGCGTGGAGTGACCGAACAGGCCGCCGAAATCTCGCCGGGCACGTTCGCGGGCATCGATCCCGCGGCCGCCGGGCAGCAGCTGAACGACAGGATCGGGCTGGAAGTCACCGAAGCCTCCCCCGAGCGGGTCGTCGGCACCATCCCGGTCGAGGGCAATCTGCAGCCCTACGGCCTGCTGCACGGCGGGGCGAACGCGACCGTGGCCGAGGCGCTCGGCTCGATACTGGCCGCGCTCAACGCCGGCCCCGGGCGTGCCGCGATGGGCCTCGAACTGTCCTGCACACACCACCGCGCGGTCCGCGCCGGCACGGTCACCGGGGTGGCCACCCCGGTGCACGTCGGGCGCGGCACGATTACCGCGGAGATCGTGCTCACCGATGACGAGGGCCGCCGCACCTGCACCGCCCGGCTCACCTGCGTCGTCCGGGACCGGCCGCCGGGCGCCTGACGACGCAGCAGACGTGCGCCGAACCAAGGCACCCGACCCGCTACGGCAGCCAGACCCGCACTGGTGGCCCGCCTCGTCGATCGACGTCCTCTCGCCCTCCGGGTCGATCGCCGCGTCGACTACGGGATCGTCCTGCCCGGCGGCGGAACCGAATGGGTCCCGCTGATCTACGGATACCTGGACGAGACCGCACGGTCCCGGCCGGTCACCGAATCCGGCGAGATCGAGGTCAAAGCCGTCGACGCGTCGTCGCATGTGGCCGAGCACCGCTTCGACGTCCCGTCGCAAGCTCTCGCGGGAGCCGGCGCGTCCGCGCTGGCAGGATCGATCGGCTAGGGCTCGGCCACGGCGGCGATCAGGTGGTCGGGAGCATCAGCATCGAACCGTCCTCCCAGTACAAGCTCGCCGGGGCGGGGCTCCACTGCGGACGGCGAGGGCTACCGCCCGCCCACACGACGGTCGGCGGCGTACCGGGGCCGGTCAGCTCGGCGATCGCAGTCTGAGTCTTGCCGCGGACGACGGCAATCTCGCCGGAATGCTGCTTCAGCGCTTCCGCGACGCGGTACGCCTCGCCGGTCGCAGGGCCGCTCGGGATCGCGGCATGTCGTTTCGGGCCATCTCGTTTGAGGAGCCGGAACAGTCCCCAGACTGCGACGAACGGCCAGGTGATGGCGGAAAACGCGTCAACGAACATCCCCCCGATCTCCGCGAGGCACCCGCTTGGACCGTTCTCGCGTGCGGCGCTGCGTTCGCGCTTGCCGCGCCGGTCCCTCCGCGTGCCGACTGCGACCCGGCCCAACGCGGTGACCTGCACCGGCTCGCGCCAGGCTGCTTCGAAGTACTGCTGTGTCCGCGCGATCAGCTGTTGGTCCATCAGCCCGCCCAGGAGACGGTGTCGAAGATGTCGAGTGCCAGCACTGCGACGTGCTCCCAATCTTGCCAATTGTTCGAGCACACCGCGACCATCGCGACCGAGGTGCCCCGGGGGTCCGGTATCCACGCAGCCACCTGTCGTTGCAAGACCGGCACCTCGACGCTGTCCTCTTCATTGCGAAGGATCGTCTTCTCTTCCTGGATCGTGACAACCGCCTTTCCCGCGGGAAGGTTGAGCGTACGTGCCGTCCGACCCTCGACCGAGGCGTGCACGTCGAGCAGGCCCTCGATGGCGACATCGACCGAGTCGTGTTCCGACGGAATGCAGGAGCTGTCCAGGACCGGCATGATCGGCCGATCGGGAACGTCCGGCGAACGGTAGATCGCGATGGCCGCGTAGCCAATGCCCTGCGCGCCCATGGTTTCGCCATACAGAGCATAGGTATTGGCGAGCATCGCGGCGTTGGGATCATCAGCGGCCAGACCGAACGCGCTGGCCACGCGGCCGTCGAGTTCGTGCTTCTCGGCTCCCCCGACCTCAATGTCCTCGACCGGCAGTTCTACAAACCCGTCCGGAACGGTGAAGGTGAATTCGCGGGTCACCCGGTCACCGCCCCCACGCAACCCGGTCGAAGATCTGCCCGGCAGACTGGGCCGGCCGTCCGTTCACCGTGTCGCTCATGAAATTCTTCGCGGAATCCTCTGCACGCTCGGCGTAGGGCTCGACGACCCACTTGACGCCCATACCGGCCCGTAAACCTGCTTCGCTTTCGACAGGCCGTCGGCGACGGTGCCGGAGAACTCGGCGATCTTGCCGATGCCGTACTCCCACCGATCCTGAAACTCGCCGCCGGCGGAGTCGATATCGCGGCTGCCCATGTCCGTGGCCGAAGAGTTCTTCAACGCGTTGTTCGCATTGGACATGCGTTCCTTGGCCTGCTGCAGGGTTGTGATGAGCGAACTCATCTGGTCCAGATTTACCCGATAACCGCCACCTGACATCTCCGTCTCCCCCACGTCAGCGTCATAGGCTACAGGAACATATCCCGGGCGGCGCGGACGACCACCCTTTCAGCAGTTGGGTTGAGTCCTCCCAGACATCATCAGACGTCTCCGGATCACGCTGCGCCGCATCACCGGATGTCCTCCAGCAGTGCGCGGAGCTGCGTGACCCTGGTTTCCGGCCGGCGCTTGAACGCCGAGGCATTGCGGCTTTGCCGTTACGCCGAGTTGACGTCGTTCTCGATGATGACCTCGTACACGGTCCAGCCAAGCCGCTTCGCAAGCTCGCGAAGGTTCTGCTCCCGGCTGCTGAACGTGTTGCCGTTGCCGGGCTCGTCGAGGTCGTCCGGCTTCAGGTCGGATAACCGCAGGTAGATGATGGCTTTGACAGGGGAATACATCAGGGGTGTGTCTGTCCGGGTCATGAGCCGGACAGTCACACCCCTGATATGTCATAAACAATGTTTCGGCTTTCCCGCCTTGACAA
>NZ_QZFV01000003.1:0-13261 GCF_003600245.1 Amycolatopsis panacis | reverse complement strand
CTACCTGCGTATTCACTCGACATGTGCGACCTCGTGTCGCACGGATCACTACCAGGTCCGCAAATACGCGGCCTGGTACCGGCACATCACCCTGTCCATGCTCGCCGCCGCGTTCCTCGCCACCACAACCCACGATGAACGGTCCCGCACCGAAAAGGGAGCACCTCCGACGCCACAGAACACCTGATTCCCCTATCCTGCAACGAAATCAGACGACTCTGGGCCATCCAGACCGACACCCCGCATCCGCAAGCACACACCAATCACTGGCCGCTATGGCGACGACGCCACCAAACCCGCGCTCGCCACAGCCACTACCAGCGACAACGCGACAAACATCCCAGACTGCGGCTGCCGTACTAGGCAGGACGGCGCTCGGTGCCCGTGCGTTCGAGATTGCGGCAAAAGCATACGAAGTAAGCGCAGTGTCGGGCGGCGAGCTGACTGTCGTGATTCGCCACAGCGGCGCTCTGTCAGATGCAGGCTTCACCGACGAGGCCCGCTCCATCGCCCGACGAGCAGAAGAACTGCTGACCGACGCGCCGCCCTCCTGGCTGGTCAACCTTGTCAAGAAGCAACGAGAGTGACGGCTAGGCGCCTCGGACAAGATGTACGACCCGACCGTTCTCGCCTCGATGAAGGGCCGTCCTGGAAAGAACGGCGAGGAGGGCTGTTCGGAGGTCGTTCCGTGGTAGGTCATAGCGGGATGGTGTCGGCGCGGAGTGCTCGGCGTTCGGGGGCGTTGCTGCTGCCGAAGGGTTTGATGGGGAAGCGGAACACGCCGGTGACATTGCGGGCTTTCAGCCAGGTCGCGGCGGCCTGTGCGGTGGGGACGGTGTCGAGCCCGAGTTGTGTGTCGGAGTAGGAGCCGGGGAGCGTAGCTGTGTCGCGGAGTTGACGTGAGGTAGGACCGGGATCTCGAGGAGATGATCGCCTGCGCGACGAACGCCGCCCACCGTGACCACAGCCGTGCGGTGTCTCGACAAAGCGGAAGCCCTCACCCAGCTGATCCCTGATCCAGAGCCGCGCTTCGACGCACTGGCCGGTCTGACGAGACTCGGCCAAGGCAGGGAGGACCGGAGGACGGCAGTGGCAGCCCACGCCTTGGCGACCTTGCGTTCCTTCCGGACAGGCCAGTGAGGCCGCGCGCAGGCCCGGCAAGCCCCGATCCCGCAAGCCAGCTGGTCGATCGCGCGCAGTCGACGTGTCGCGTCCGCCGCGCTCGCATTGGAGATGAGAAGATCGAGCCTGGCCAAAGACGCAATTCCCCAAAGACGCAATGGAGGTAGGCGGTGGGCCTTCGTCCAACCCATCTCGGCTACGCCTACCAAGACCTTCTGACCGCGATCCGCTTGGTCGACGTGATGTTGGGGCTGGCACCGACGGTGATCGTCGATACCAAGAGCCACAAGGGCGACCGGTTCGATGACATAACCTGTGAGTGGGCCGTCGGTGGCCGTCAGCGCATACAGATCAAGCACACCAGCCACGACGCCCGGGCGTTGACCACGAAGACCTTCTCAGAGGATGGTCGTAGTCTGCAACTGGGCGCGATCATCACCTCGGCCTGGGAAGACCTGCAGCAACATCCCGAAACCACGTACCGCATCGTGTTGCGCGACGTCAGTCCGGAGGAGGACGAGCTCACGACGGTGCTGCGGCGGTGCCGCCCTGGTGAGGATCCAGGGCCGGTGATGCACGGTGTGGCCAGCACGCGGATGCGCTTCGACGCCGACCGGTTAATGGCGTCAGCCCCGTGGCAGGCGGTCCTTGCCACAGTCGCTGATGACGTTGTGCGTCGCGTCTGCGATGTGCTCGTGGTGGATGTCGGTCTTCCGGCATGTTCATTGGACCTCCGCGCTCCCGGTCCTGCCGAGCAGGGGCTGTTGCGCCGGGTCTCCGATGAACTCGGTGCGGGTCGCCCGCCAAACAGCAACCGTTCGCCCGAGGACGTAGCGTCGGCGCTCATCGAAGCGGCCAAGAGCGCCCGCAGCCTGCAGGGCACAGTTACTGCGCAGGACCTGATCCGTCGGCTCGACCTGACCGTCGACTTCGGCGCGGTCCGCGAGGGCCATCCCGTTGACAAGAACACCGCGATCACCCGCCCTTCCGCCGTTGAGTCGGTGCTGGATGCACTCAATGAGGTCGCGAGCGAGGGCGGGGTAGTCACTATCACCGGCGGTCCGGGGGTCGGCAAATCATGGTTGTGCGAGCAACTCGCCGACCAATTAGGTGACGAGCGATCCATCGTCGCACGGCACCACTGCTGGCTGGGCGCTGCCGACTCCGATCGGGAGCGCCGAGTGCTCACCGAAGTCGCAATTGGCAGCCTGCTGCGCCAACTCGAGGCGGCGGCACCCGCAGCTGTGGCAGGACTTCGCCCCAGGTACGCCGCGACCCAAGAGACCCTCGCGGCAGCGGTGAAAGCGGTGCGCGATGCTGTACCTGAGCGTCGACTGATCCTCATCGTGGACGGGTTGGACCACGTCACCCGTGTACGTGGCCGTACTCAGGGTGCGGCGTTCGACACTCCAGATGATCCAGCCGCTCTCCTGGTCGAGGAGCTCTCAGCGGTGGAGCTGCCTCCGGGCACTGTATTGGTGGTCGCGAGCCAACCGGGCGCACACCTCGCATCAGTCAGCGGGGTCACCGTTTCATTGCCCCCGTTGGAGCGCGCTGAGGTCCACCATTTGGCGGACCGACTGGGCCTCCTCGCCGCAATCCACTCCGACTCGGCTGACGAGGCCCTAGAGGACATGACCGACGCGGCAATCGAACTCATCCACACCCGCTCACGGGGAAACGCCTTGTATGCCACCTATCTGTGTCGGCAAGCGCTCGGACCGTCCCCCGTCCTCGGAGGCGACGGCACCAGCCCCCAAGACGATCCGCTGGACCGGCTGCGTGACGTGCCTGCGACCGCCGACGACCTCGACGATTACTACTCTTACCTCCTGTCCGGGCTCACCGACGGTCAGCAGATGGCCGTCAGCCTGCTGGCAGTGTGCGATTTCGCGGTGTCGACCGACGAGCTCCGAGACATTTTCCCCGCGATCCGGCTAAGCCCCTCTGCCCTTTCCACGATCGCGCCCATCGTCATTCAGCAACCGGGACTGGGCGGCCTGCGCATTCACCACGAAAGCTTCAGCCGCTACGTCCGCGAACGCACCGATGCGGCAGGCCTCGCGCAGGTCCGCGGCGCGGCAGTGGCGTGGCTCACCCAGCGAGGATTCTTCACCGACATCCGGGCATTCCGCCACCTCCCCGAGCTACTCGTCGCCCTAGACCGCGACACTGAGCTATCGAGCTTCATTGAGCCGGATTTTGTCGCCAACGCCATCGCCGGGCTCCAGCCGCCCGCCACCATCACGCACGTGCTTCGACTCATCGCACGACGGGCTGCCGCTCGTCTCGACTGGCCGTTGCTCGTGCGCTGTGTTGAGCTGCGCCGCGCCGCCTACACCTACGAAACCGAACACATCTCCCAGACCTTGGTGGACTATGCCGATGTGATCGTCGCACTTCGCGGGGCCGATGCGGTGGCCGCCAGCCTCGTCTACGACGGGATGTCCACTGTAGAGCCGCGGTGGGGTCTGCAGCTCTGCTCTGCAGTGGATACCGCCGGCGCTGCCGCACCGTGGGACATCTACCTGGACAGGTGGGAACAGCACGGCCACCGAGACAACACCCACTACGGTCACGAACGCGACGATGACCTTGACCTGGTACTACAGCTCGGCTACCTCCGGCTGCCGAATCGACGAGCCCCCGATTTCGACGAATCCGGCGAGAACCCTCCTACGAGCAGGGAACAGCAGCTCGCCGACCATCTCGGGCGCGACAACCTGCCGCCGCTGCGACGTCTGCTAGATGTCTTCATTGCTGGACTAGACGCGCCGTTCGTGCTGAATGCGGCTCGGCTGGTCGTCGATCCGAGACGGCGCGCAGCCATCCTGCTGCACCTCGCTGACGTCGCCGCGGCGAGGAACCTCGGACTCCCGGCGGCCGATGACTTGGCCATGGAAGCATGGCTTTCGTCACCCACGACCGATCCGCTGCGGATGTTGCGCCACGGCATTCCCGCGGACAAGGTAGTCGTTGCCACCGCCGGATCAAACATGGACGCAGCCTTACGGGAGCTGACGGCCACCGTGCTTGACGAGGTAACCAGCACCCGACCCGAGGTACTCCGGCAATGGCTGACGCTGCTCAACCTCGCCCACGCCACGGATAGACAAGCACCACTGCGGCTCTTCCCCCGCCTCGAAGGCCCGGGCTTCTACCGTGCGTGGCTCCGATTCACCGCCACCACCGTCGGTCTCCGTGAAGACGTGGCGGCTGGCGCAACCTCCTCCGTGGAGGCGTCCACCACCGTCCGGGTCGCTTTGGAGCGCCTGGCGCAAGAAGCCGACCACTTCACCGGAAAGCCGCGAGCCTGCGACCTGTGGTCGATCCACTCCCTTGTCCACGAAGTCTTCGAGGACGCTCTCGCGCTCGTGATCGAACCAGATCTCGACGACACATTGCGCTCGCTGATCGCCATCAGCGACGGCACGACCACATCGCTGATGGGCATGGCCGGTTCAGGCCCGCTTACCATCACTGACCTGCTCACCATACTCGGCCGTACCGTGGACAATGCCGGGGCGGCGACCGTGCAACGGCTGATGAACCGACTGCGCAACGAACGCGAGGCAGGCGGCGCGACGTACCCCGAGTTCGCCCTCTTCGAGTTGGAAATGGCCGGAATCTGTCTGGCAGCAGGAGATCGCGAGGAAGCGCTCAAATGCTGGAAACGGTCCGCTCGATACGCGGCGTGCTACGGCAGCCACAAGGACCTGACCCTGCTCGAGCTTCTCGATCCCCTGCCAAACCTCGCCGCTGCCGACCTGTCCTCGGCACAGGCCCGGCTGGCCCGGATACGGGACGTCACTTACTTGGTGACGCAACACACCGATGGCCGCGAGACAAGACATTTCCCGCGGCAGTGGTGGGAACTGCTCGCCGACCTCCATCCCGAGGCAGCAGCCGTCCTCGCCGCGCAACACCTGCTGGACGATCCGGGCCTGGCAGATATCCGCGTCGACGCCGCGCAGCACCGGCTTCTGCGGAACCACCCGTTGGACGCCGACCCGGTGACACTTGCAGCGCTGCGGATCGCAGGCGGTTCGAGCGCGCGTGATCTCGACGCCGACGTCGCTCTGCTGGGCAGGCTCAACACGCTGCCCGCCGAGGACCCCGCACGCGCGGCCGGAGTGCTCTCCGTCCTCGCCAACGCCATCACAGCGACATACGACGATCAGACATTGCTGTACGCCTCCGGGGACGAAAGGGGTCCCGCCCCCTCCGCAAACCTGAGCGACGCGGCAGTCCAACTCGGCGGCAACGGCGTGCCGTGCTACCAGGTGACTCCGAGATTCGAGGAGTCCTCCTCACCACCGCACTCGTCTGGTCGTCACAACCGCCGCTGCGGGTTTGTCTCAGACCAGCAGCGACCAGAGTTGCGCTCTGGGACGGCGGGAGTCATATCCGTGGTTCGCCGCTACGTCCGCCAGCGGTATGACAGCGATGACGCCTCACCCCGCCGGGACCGGGACGCACTCACCAATATAGTGGGTTGGAAACTGGTGGAAACCGCAAATCAGAAAGGCACTGACGTCGCTCTCCGGTTCTTGAACCGTATCGCCGAGGCGTTCACCGGACTTGACGACAGCACGATGCTCGCTGAGGTCGCGACCGGGCTGGACCTACGGCGACCGGGGACCGACGACCGACTGGACCGCCTCGCCAGCACCGCCTACGTTCTCGCATTCACCAGACTCCGCGGCGGGGGAGGGTGGAAGACGTTCGCCGGACGAGATCGGGTGGACCTCTGGGAACGTGCGGCGACAATCGACGCAAACACCGCTGCGACTGCTCTTGCCAACCAAGTAGTCAGAGTCCTCGAAGGCAAAGGATATGCAACCTCCGGAATAGCCGAAGCCATGGTGGCTGCGTTCGCCGCTCACAGTCCGGACCCAACGCGACCCCGACCCGAGACCGCACTCGCCTGCTGGGACGCAGCCATGGCCACTATCGCCTACCGGGTGCCCGGAACCGTCAACGGTGAGTCTGAGGTGTACGACCCGGAAGCGCCTCTGGCGACGGGAGGCGAAGTCGATGTGGCACTGAGCAGGTTGATTCTGGCTACGATCACGCTGCCAGACCGAGCAGATCGGCGACGTGCGCTCGTCGCGACAACAGTGCTCCTGGCCTGCCGGCCGGTGCCAGCCCAGACAGCCGCCGCACACGTTCTGACGGCCGATCTCGGTGCCGGACCACTTACTTGGCTCCTGAGCGTCCTGCGCGACGGACTGCACGGCCGTAAGCTCCTAGACGTCCTGGTACAGCAGCTCAGCAGGCTCGCCCGATGCGACCTGCTGTCCGTACGAGTGCTCGCCGGAGAAATCCTGGAAGCAGCAGGTCATCACGTCCCCAATCCGCCCGCAACGACTGCCCATCCCACACTGTCCAACGCGCTGGCCAAGAACTTGACGTGGGAACAATGACGAACATCGACTACCGGCAATTGGCCAGCGATCTGGCCGACAACCTCCTCGCCGACCGATTGGCTGCCGCCGGTCGGCCAGCAGGGCTGCGGGACGCCGTCATCGAACTTGCGGTCGACGCGTTCGCCCACGGCGGGGTCGAGCAGCTCCTGCGCCAGCAACTCGACCAGCTGCTAAATCCCAACAGCAGATCCGAGCCGGACGCGTACCTGGCCGACGAAGCCGCCATCGAGGACGCCCTCCAACGCGCTGCCGCCGGCCTGCACACAGCTAACGCAAGAAACGGCGTGCTGCTGGACCCGCTACCCTTCGAGCGCAGCACCGCAACGCGCCTGGCAGACGATCCCAGGTTCGCGCTCCGGGCCGAACTGGCGCGGATACCCCGTCCCATCACTAGGCCTGATCCGCTGCACTGGTCACTCGAACCAGCCCCATGGGCCCACGAACGCGGCGAACAGCCGCCCTGGCCACCCGACGGCCTCAGAGCTCTGGCATCCCAGCGATGTCTCCCCGGCGGACCCGCGGCGCTCGCGCGGGTCGACAGCGGGCCGCATACCGACTGGGTACAAGTTGCCCTGATTGAACAACACGTGACCCCCGCTCGCAGCTACCCGGAAAGCCCAAGACGCCAAATCTTCGTCTTCCTCGGCATCGAGGTCACCGATCACGAACCGCCGTCCGCCTCTTTACCGCTCGGCTCGTCGCCATGGCAGCTCTGGACCACAACTTCGCGCCCACGTGACCTGTCAGCGTCACAGATCGCCTCTCAACTGGCGACCGTCGACTCGCCACTCGTAGCGTTCGTCGACAACGGCCGGAACAGCCCATGGCTGCGACGCACCGGCCCTGGCGCTCCGCCCTTCGCGCTCGTGCCCCTTGCCCCGCTCATCATCGTATTCGACCTAGTGCCGACCCCACGCATCTGCGGATTCAGCCTGAGCGACAGCAGGGGGCCTGCTCTCATCAGCCGCCATTGGCGAGGCCACCCCGTCCACGACGGCAACTATCAACCACTCTTCCCCTCGGTGGAAGGAACTGACCTGATCCTGCGCCCCGACCTGTTCGACCGCCTGAGAGCCCTCGCTGGTGAGTCCCGGATCCACACAGGCGTCGCTGCTTTCCACCAGCCCGGCGTCAACGCCGAGAACACCTAGGAAAGCGCGTCGACAGCCAGGCGAATGATCGCGGGGTCCGGCACGGTTGCAAAGAGGCGGAGGACCAAGCATGGAAGTTGGTCACGACCTCGTCGTCCCGGTAGCCACGAGGATCCGTCGCCTGCGGTCGAAGCTCCCGCCTCAATGCTCGCGCAGCGCGGTATCGGCATCAATTCAGCACCGTGATCAGCCCGATGAATGGACAACCTATAGAGCATCACGCCCGGGCTGGGATCGCCATCTTCGAAAGATCGAGTTATCCGTTCTCCGGCAAGTGCGAACGGACCCGGTCGGCCTCGAGTCGGTAGCCGAGGTCGCTCATCTTGTCAGCAAGCAAATGCAGCAGCGTTCTCCCGTCCAAGACCTCGGGGTCACGCGCGAAAGCATCTTGAGAGCGGCACGGATCCGCACACAGGGTCGTCTCGACACTGACGCCTCCCCCTCTGCCAAGTCCGCAGAGGACCAAGCTCAACCTTGCGGAATCTGAATCCAGATTGGGCAATATCCTGCGAAACTGCATAAGCTGACTTGATACATGTTATGAATTCGTACCTTACAGAGAGAAGCGGGAACCAGAATAAACCGGACACGTAAAACGATGCTGTTGCGATCCAGTCCGACTAAAAGCTACCCTTTTGGGTACTGCGTCGAGCACGGGTTCCAGGTTCGTCGTAGTTTTAAGCGATGAGCCATGATCTCACGCACGAAGCCCGGGTGGCCAAGGCAGGCCTCCTTTTTGAGCGCTACGACCTGCTGGGCGACCTCGCGGCACTGCGCCAAGCAATAGTAATCACAAAGCGAGCGTTGATCGATACAGTAGCTGGCAGCGCGGAGCAACAGGAACTGTCCGCAGGGCTCTGCATGATGCAGGGAAGGCTGTTCACAGAAACCGGCGATCGGCACGACGTCGACCTGGCTATTGAAACCGGTCGAGATTCGCTCCGCGGAGCGACAATCCAGGACCCAGACCTTCCTCGCAGGTCTTGGTATCTCGGGCTGATGCTGCTGCTTCGATTCGACCGAGTGGTTCCCAAGCAACAGCAGGACTTGGACGACGCTGTTCAGCATCTGAACTACACCGTCGCGAAGACAGCATTGGACGAACCTCATTGTGTACGCAGGCATGCCGATCTGGCCTCGGCATTGTCGAAACAGTGGAAGCGCACTCAGGAACCGGAGTACCTCGACCGGATGATCAGCGTCGGCCAGGCCGCGGTCGATAAGTCGGGTCCGGACGACCCGGAGTTGTCCCGGGCCTTCTTCCTCCTTGCGGAGGGAGTCCGGGAAAAGTACGCCCTTTCTGCGAGCAAGGCCGACGAGGCGCTCGCGACAGCGATCGAATCGTTGCGACGCATCACGTCAGCCACCGCAGAACACCATCCTGACCGCGCCGAACGATGGATCCAATTCGGCTTGGTGCACGTGGCTCGGCGTGAGCACGACGCGCTCGGTGACATCTCGGTTCTGGATGATCTCGTCCATGCGGTGGAACAGGTCGTCGACGCAACTCCGCAGGATGCCGTGGACCGTGCCGGCCGCCTAGGTTGGCTGGGGCGCGCGTTGCAGGATCGGTATGTAGCGGCGGGCAAGCGCCCAGACCTTGAAAAATGTATCGCTGTGGTTCAAGAGGCCCGCGCGTCAGCAGCAAGTGACACAGTGGACCGCATCAGCGCCGACTTGCTCGGCACCGCCCTCAGCATGCGTTTCGAACTGAGCGGGGACGAACACGACGTCGACGAAGCGATTGCCTTGTTCAGCTCGCTGGCCAGCCCTGGCCAAGACAATGGCACCGACCGGGCCGCAGCAGCTGCCATGTTAGGCAACGCATGGCGGCAGAAATTCGTTTGTTCAGGCGAACTCGCCTGTCTAGATCAGGCGGTTGATTTGCTTCTTCCTGCACTGACCTTCGTGCACGGCGACGAGATGTCCGAGCACGAGGGTTGTCTGATCAACTTGACCAATGCCTTGCTAGCACGCTTCGAGCACACCAGCAAAGCCGCAGACCTGACACTCGCTCTCACCGCAGCGCGCAGAGCGGTCAAGTTGGTACCCGAATCCCGTGAAGCCGTCAATGCGCTCGGTTGCGCGCTGATGCTGTCCACGAAACGAGCTGACAACGACGAAGCCGTCGAGCTGATGGAATGGCTGTCGCAAACCGAGCCACCAGGCTACCTCTCGGCCATCAGCGCACTGTCCAATCTCGGTGGTGCGCACCGGCATCGGTACCGCCATTTCGGCGATCCATACGACCTGCACCGATCAGTGGTCATCGGCGAACAGGTCGCCAAGACAACCACGGAAGCTCACCCGCAGCGTGCTGCCCATTACGCGAACTTCGGGATCGCGAAGCGCGCGCTGTACGACCAGAGCGGCGACCCCTCAGACTGGTCGGAGGCAGCTGCCGCGTTGCAGCACGCCGCCGAATCCGCCGGGACCGCTTTCGAGCGGATGCGTGGTGCCATGAACCTTGGGCTAGCGCTGGCGAAGCAGGGGGTCTGGGACAAGGCGACAGATGCATTCGCGAGAGCACTGAAGCTGCTGCCGAAGCTGGCCACTACAGACCAGCGACGCGGAACCCGCGAGCATTGGCTGTCCACGCTCAGTGGCCTGGCGCGCAACGCAGCAGCCTGCGCCATCCATCTCGGCGAAGCCGAACGTGCGGTGAGGTTGCTCGAACAAGGACGGGGCGTGCTGCTCGCCGAAGCCCTGGCGAGGCATGCGCCCGTACCGACCGATGACCGCGTCCTGGAACTTCCCGGCCCGGTCGTCCTGCTCAATCTCAGCAGGTATCGGTCCGATGCAGTTATCCGAAGCGGAGAAAGACCGAGGTGGTTCCTCTTCCACTGGCGACTCTGTCGGAAGTCGGCGTTCAGATCGAAAGGTTCCTGTGGTCTGCAAGCTCACGCCCCGGCGAGCCCGACGCTGACCGAGCGCTGACTGCGGTACTCGACTGGCTCTGGCTGGCGGTAGTCGAACCGGTCCTGAGTTGTCTGGGGTATGTGCAGACGCAGGGTCACCCTCCGCGGGTATGGTGGGTCCCCACCGGGCTGTTCGGCTTCCTGCCGATCCACGCTGCCCAGCGCCGCGAGACTGGAGCGATGGACTACGTCGTGTCGTCGTACGCGCCGACGCTGCGAGCGCTCCAGCGGACGTCGGCGAAGCTCTCAACACGTAGTCGTGCACTCGTCGTCGCGATGTCGGAGACTCCCGGCAGAGCCCCATTCCTGTACGCAGACGAGGAGGCCGACGCGGTGGCTGCGCACGCAGCCGAGGCCAAGATTCTCAGATCAGCCGAGGCTACCCGCGACAACGTCCTGGGCCATTTGGGTGACTGCTCGTGGGCACACTTCGCCTGTCACGGGGAAGGTAATGTCCTCGACCGGTCATCGAGCAGGCTGGTGCTGCACGACCACCAAACACAGCCTCTTACCGCAGCGGACATCAGCACGCTGCGCTTGGACAACGCAGAGCTCGCGTTCCTATCGGCGTGCTCGACAGCGCAACCCGGGATGCGGATTCCGGACGAAGCGATTCATCTCGGGTCAGCTTTTCAGGCCGCCGGCTTCCGCCACGTCGTCGCGACTCAGTGGCCGGTCTTCGACTCGATAGCAGCCCGGATCAGCCGCAACTTCTACCAGCAGGTCGCTGACGGATCCGACGGTCCCGCGCGAGCCCTGCATACGGCCGTGATGCGGCTCCGGAAGGACTACCCAGAGAGCCCGACGCGCTGGGCTGCGCACATCCACCTTGGTGGGTAGGCGACCCGCCGACGCCGCTTTACCTGTCCGGACAGTGCGGCCCGGACTAGTATTCCGCCGAGAAGCGAGGCACCCAGCCCCGCCCTGGAATCCGCACGGGAGCGCACTATGCCCGACGACACCGAACCCTCGGAGCCCGTCGAGGAGTTGAAAGGCCCGCCCGCCGATAAATCGTGGCTCGAGGTCGAACATGTCCGAGGAGGCGAGGATCCAGTTTTCGGCACGTTTATCCAGCAAGACCCCGGCGAACGCAAGTGAGTGATCAGGGCGCGGTCTATCTCGCGTTCATCGAAGGGGAACTGAAAGCAGAACGCGAGCGGAGGTCGGTCTACGACGCACGCGGGCAAGCGCTGGTCGCCACCTCAAGTGCCTTGGTCACGCTGCTCTCAGGACTGGCCGCCGTCGCAAAGGCCGGGACAACGATCCGTGTCCCGGCCAGTTCGACGGCTGTTCTGGTTGCCGCTATAGCGCTCTTCGTGTGTGCTGCGGCAAGCGGGATCGTCGCCGGGTGGAACCGACACTACGCGCTGGCATCGTTTACGACTCTGAATCGCATGTTGAACGAGCACTGGACCGATGACGAAGTGGACGCGCGCAACAATGTCGCGACCGTGCATGCGCTGACCGTGCGCACCCTCCGCCGAGCCAACGCCTTCAAAGCAGCATGCGTCAGCATCGGCCTCGTAGCGCAAGTTCTCGCCTTGACGGCCCTAGGAGCGACAGTCCTCATCGTGATCGGCGTCGCCTCGTCCTAACGACGACAACCCGAACAGAAGCACGAGAGTCCCGCTTTCCTCTCACGGAAGAACCGCCAGTACCGACGAACAGTATCCTGCGAGTGCGACCAATCGGATATGCCGGTTCTCGTAGCTCGTTTCGTCTAGGCAGCTGCAGTCGTGTGGGTAGTGTGTAACTCGCCCCCCGGTCGGATGGCTTAACCCTGCGGGGTGGGCGGATGGTCACAGCGGCCATCTGCTCCTTTGCGTTAAAGACCAGTTCCAGGCTGATCCCCTCCCGCCACACACACAGGCGAGCTGGGCTTGCGCTGATCACCTGCCGTTTGACATCTGCCAGCGCAGTGGACCAACGCTTACAAGTCGGCTACGCCTCACGGATGTGGTCAGAGGTTGTCACGGAACTACCGGCCGACGGTGGTCCATCACACTCGGAAAAGATGTGCTCGGTGAGCTCGCGATAGCGCTGGACTTCGGCACGATGTTCGGCTGCGCGACTTCCGAGCCGGGCAGCAGGCCCTGGAAGATTCGCCAGCTCGCGGATGCGGGGCTCGTAGTCGGGGTTGAGGCCTTTGTGGCATGTCCCGCAGAGTGTTACCAGATTCGTCTCGGTGGTTGGTCCGCCCATGCGCCAGGGAATCAGGTGGTGGACATGTAATTCCAGGTCGACATGATCACGTGGACGTCGCCCGCATATGACGCAGCGATAGTCATCGCGCTTGAGGACCTGGCCGCGCAATCGGCGGCTGGGGGCTCGACGTTCCGCGGCATCATCCTCCAGGTCATCGGTAACGAAGAACCCTCCCCCTCCGACCAGAGTACTGCCGTCCGGTGCGCACTCCTTCGGGCCGACCTCGTCCGGCATGTGCCGGTTGGCGAATTCCTCTTCGACGAGGGCGTCGCCACCGACTCGCATGAACAGTGAGGTTCACCCCGAACAGTGGACAGGGGCTTATGGGGTTTCAGGCAGCCATGCGGAGTGACTGCTCGAAGGTGTCGGGACTGAGCATCCCGATCGAGGAGTGCCGCCGCACACTGTTGTAGAACTTCACCCAATTGTCAACCGC
>NZ_QZFV01000002.1:0-13763 GCF_003600245.1 Amycolatopsis panacis | reverse complement strand
GCACAACCGGTTTGCAACACGAACAGAATCGTGGCCATCACCGCACGATCGTCCAACCGGCGCCGACCACCACCCTGGTGGCGTTGCGGCGCATCGGGCAACAACGGATACGCCAGCAGCCACAACGACTCCGGACACCACTTCTCCACATCGCTCATCGTTGATCAACGATATCGCCTACTTGGCAACACAACCAAATGAGACACGGTCTAAGCCAAAGCGTCCGGCCACGGGCCGGGCCGTCCGATCGTGACGCCGGGAACGCGGCCGGGTGGACTTGGCACGATGAGTTCGTTGCCGGCCGGGCAGCCGGTGGCCAGCGCGTTTGGCGGGCCCGGACGGTTGCGCAGGGTGACGCTGGCGCAGTAAATCTGCGTCTCGCGATCGCGACCGAGGTCGATCGGTGACTCTCTGCCTCCCTGCTTGCCCGCGGCCATGCTGTGAAGGGTCCCTTCACGGACCCAGAGTCCGTGAAGGGACCCTTCACAGCTATGGCTCGAAGCAATTCCGCCAGCCGGGAGTACAGCCGGGAGTACCGCCGGGGTGAGATCGGCGTCTTCTCCCCTGCCGATCCTTACCGACCGCTGTTGCCGGTGGAGTCGCCTCCGTGAAATGAGCCGGGGCAGACAGCACGAACGGCCAAGAGTGGCGCAGCGCGGCCCGGATGGTGCGAGGCAGCCCGCCGCGTGGACCGGGCGCGATCCCGGCCACACGGACAGGTGGGTGCGGCAGGCAGCTCCGTGGCGATGCGGCAGCATGGGTGCGTGCTCTTCGACCGGATCGTGCGCCCTTCGTTGTACCGGCTCGCCTATCACGACCCCGAACTCGTGCACGAGCGCACGATCGGGCTGCTGAGCCGGTTCGGGGGTGCGCTCGGGCCGGCCGGGCGGCTCTACCGTACGGACGATCCGGTGACCGTGCTCGGGCTGCGGTTCCCCAACCGGGTCGGGCTTGCGGCGGGGATGGACAAGAACGGCCGGGCGCTGGCCGCGTGGCCGGCGCTCGGGTTCGGGTTCGTCGAGGTCGGCACGGTCACCCGGCATCCGCAGCCGGGCAACCCGCGGCCGCGGCTGTTCAGCCTGCCCGCCAGTGACGCGGTGCTGAACCGGATGGGCTTCAACAACGACGGCGCCGGTGCGCTGGCCGCACGGCTGGCCGCGCAGGGGAAACCCCCGGTGCCGCTGGGGATCAGCATCGGCAAGTCGAAGGTCACGCCGCTGGACGAGGCCGTCGAGGACTACCGGTGGTCGCTGCGCGCGCTGCATCCCTACGCCGACTACTTCGCGATCAACGTCAGCTCCCCCAACACCCCCGGGCTCCGCGCGCTGCAGGACAAAACTGCCCTCGCCGAACTGCTCGCCGAACTCCGCGCGACCGGCGACGAACTGGGCGGCGACACACCGCTGCTGGTGAAGGTCGCGCCGGACCTCACCGACGACGCACTCGCCGAACTGCTCGAAGTCTGCATGGACCACGGCGTGGCCGGCATCATCGCGACGAACACCACACTCGCCCGCACCGGGATCGCCCCGGCCGAGGCCCCGCTTGCCGCCGAGGCAGGCGGGCTGTCCGGCCGCCCGCTCACCGCACGTTCAGCGGCGGTGGTGCGCTTCGTGCACGAACAGACCGGCGGACGGCTGCCGATCATCGGCGTCGGCGGAATCCTCGGCCCGGACGACGCCCGCCGCATGCTCGACGCGGGCGCCAGCCTCGTCCAGCTCTACACCGGGTTCGCCCTGCATGGGCCGGGCCTGGTCCGCCGTGTCAGCCGGGGCATCGCGGGACGGCCGGGCTGACGAACCGCGATCCGCACCGTCGCGCGGACCGGTCCCTCGGCGTCCTCGCCGCATACGCGGGCGCTTCGCCCACGGCCATGGCGGGGTCGCAAAGCGCGCAGTGCTCGCCGACCGCAAGCAACGACGCCCCAAGGCAGAACAATCCAAACCCCGCGACCGGATCACAGCGTCTAGCACCATCCGCCCGAGCACGAACGGCGCGCGCAACTCGACAACCGACCACAATGGACCTGCTGGGAAGCCGCGAGTCAGCGCTGAGCACGAACCGCAAGCGCCGCATGACCGCTCCCCCGCCGCCACAATCGCGTCGCAACGAACGGCCGCCACGAGCCCGCGTACTGGCCACAACCGACGACCAAGCCACAACGCACGTCGGTCCACCCCTCGACACGTTCGGCCGCGACCAGTACCGCGAACGGGCCATCTTCGCTCCAGCCGCCGAACACCGACCACACTGGCAATCCCGCACACGAACCGATCAGCCGGGTCAGCCGGATCAGCCGGATCAGCCGGATCAGCCGGATCAGCCGGATCAGCCGGATCAGCCGGGAAATCGTAGGTGGCCGCCGGTGACCAAGCCACGACGGTCGTCGAACCAGGCCGTCAACGCCATAACGGATTCACCTCGCACGGGCGGGCGGCGAATCGCCGAATCTCCGACGCCACCCGTCACCCGTGACCGGCATCAAGCGACTCCAAACGCCGCGTCAGCTCACCGAGCGCACACCGGCCGTGCTCAGGAAACGCAGGTAGCCACGCCACGACGCGTACCGATCCAGACTCTCGGCGCCGTCGGCCGCGGCCGGATCGCAGCGCACCGCGAACGGCGAGGTGCCATCCTCCAGCTCGACCCGCCCGAGCAGCAACGGCGCAGGCAGCTCCGCGACGAACCGGCCGAACGCGGCGGGGGAAAGCCGCCAGCGTTCCCCATCGAGCGCGGCTGTGCCGGGCATTACTCCTGGTTGCGCGGGATCCGTCCCGCCCAGCAGCACCATGCGGTACGCCTCGGCGGTCCGGACCACCCCGCAGAACCGGGCGCCGCGCAACCGGTCGTGCAGAGGCTGGCCGCGCAGATGTGCCCCGAACACCACGACATCGGTACCTTCGGGCGGGTAAGTCGAGGCCTCCTGTTCCCCGGTGAGCACTGCGGCGAGATCGATCCCGAGCTGGTCCTCGAACGCGCGGGTCGCGATCGTGACCCCGAACGGCCGCCGGTCCCCCGGCGCGACCGGGACGGTCACCGCGGCCAAATCGAGGACGTTCACGAACGCGCTGTAGGTGCCGAGCCGGGTGCTCACGCCCACCGGATCCGCCAGCGCCTCCTCGATATCCGGATGGTCCGGCACGGTCGGCAGCAGCAGTGCGTCGTATCCGTCCAGCACCGCCCGTGCGGCGGCGCGGAGTTCGGTCACCTTCGTCCACGCTTCGGCGAGTTCGTGCGCCGCGTGGCAGCCGGCGGCGGCCACGATCGCGGAGACGATGGGGTCCGCGCCGTCCGGACCGGCAGCGAGCACATAGCCCGCGGAGGCATGCCGTTCGGCCACCAATGCACTGCCGTACAGCATTTTCCCGGCTTCGAAGAACACGGCGAGATCCACGGGCGTCACGACGGCGCCGGACGCCTCCAGCGAGCCGACAGCGACGTCGAACGCGAGCCGCGCCGGGGCGCCGAGCGCGGAAAGGCCCGCCTGGTCGGGAATCGCCACGCGCGGCCGTTCCCCGAGCCCCAGCGGAATGTCCGCCGGCCAGGCGCGCACCGCGGGGTCCACGCCGTCCGGGCCGGTGATCACGGCGAGTGCCCGCTGGCCGAGGGCGAGGCTGCGGGCGAACACCGAAACGCAGTCGAACGACGGCGAAGCCGGGTGCACGCCGGTGCGCGGCACCAGGCCGATCGTCGGCTTGAGACCGACCACTGCATTCAGCGCCGCGGGTACGCGGCCGGAGCCACCGGTATCCGTGCCGAGCGCGAGATCGGCGATCCCGAGACCGACGGCCACGGCCGATCCGCTGCTGGACCCACCGGCCACCTTCGCCGGGTCGAGCGCCGAAGCGGGCACGCCGTAGGGGCTGCGCGTGCCGGCCAGCCCGGAGGCGAACTGGTCGAGATTCGTCTTCCCGAGCACCACCGCGCCGGCCGCGGTCAGCCGGGTGAGCACGGTGGCACTCGTGACCGGCACCCGGGAGAAACCCGGGCAGCCCGCGGTGGTGGGCAGACCGGCGAGATCGAAGAGATCCTTGACCGCGAGCACCGTCCCGGCCAGCGGAAGATCCTCTCCGGCCTGAACGCGTTCGTCGACCGCTTTCGCGTCGATGAGTACTTCTTCCATGGTGCGCAAGCTGATCCAGGCCTCCGGGCGGTCCGCGGCGGCGAGCCGCCGGAACGCGGAGCGCACCCGTTCGTGCGCGCTGGGTGGTGGGAGGCGAAACGGTTCCGGTTCCGGCGGGAGCGTGGTCACGGGGCGTCCTTTCCTCGGGCGATTCGAGAAAGTCCACTGTGTACGTCCGGCTCCGCGGAACCTCAATCCACGGCGCCGGTCCTGGCGGGTGCCACCACTGACGTCATGGGAAAAACGTTAGACCGCACGAGTTTCCGTCACCACATGCGGATGATTACACGATTGTTTCGGTACGGGACGGGGAATCGGGGAAACATCACCGACCGTCGCGCAGGCACCAAGGCCGGTGGGCCGACCGGAGTCCGAAACTCGGCCATCCGGACGGCATTGTCCGGACCACGGCGCAAAACCGGGGGAACCTGGGAAATTCAGCCGAGATCCTTCAACGCCAGCGCCAGCCCGGCCAGACGATCGGTGGCATCGGACAGCGCCTCCCGCGAGGTCCCCATTCCGGTACTGCTCGCGGCGACCGCCTGCCCCGCGGCGGCGACCAGACCGCCATAACCGTCCACGCCGTCGTCCAATTGCTCGCGAAGAGTGCCGACGGCGGTATCGAGCGCCGCACGCTCGCGCTCCGGGGCCGAATTACGGCCGCGCTCGATGGCCTGGATCCGCGCGGCGAGCGCCCGCAACGCCTGCGCCGCCTCATCTGCGGTACGGCGGGCGTCCGCGACGGAGACTTCCGGCACCGCGGAGGTGCCCAGCGACGTCGGCACGGACAGCTGCCGCAGCAGCTCACCCAGCGAGGCTTCCGATTCCGCCAAGCGCTCCATCGGCTCGCGGGCGACCGAGCCGGCGGGCGGCAACGGCGGCGGCGCGCTCGGCGCGGACGGGAGTTCCACCTTCTTCAACTGCCGCAGCTTCAGCCCGGTCCGCACGCTGAACGTGCCGAACACCAGGGTGCCGAAGCCGGCGAGCACGATCTGGCCGATCTCCGGGCCGGTGACACCGCCGATCAGGCCGGTGCCCACCAGCACGGCGACCACACCGAGCAGGATCGTGACGAGCACCCACAGGGTGAGCACCCGCGAGGTCCGGCGGATCCGGCGCTGGTGCTTGGCGGACGGCTCGTTCCAGCGCTGCCACTTGGCCCGCGCCTCGGCCATCGCCGGGAACTGCCCGGTCACCGAGGAGAACGAGACCGGTGTACTGGGCCGGCGCGGCACCGGCGGGGTGGACGGGGCGGGCCGGTGCTGGAACCGGCCCGCCTCCCCGGCGGACTTCCCGCCCTCCGATTCGGCAGGCGGGAAGTACCGCTGCAGCTTCTCCTGGGCTCGCTGCGCGTAGTCGGGCAGTCGCTCGACGTACTTCTCGATCCGGGCACCGAACTCGTCGAAGTCCCGTCGTCTGTTCATCGAGCCCCCACTCCGATGTGCCGCCCCCGCCTCAGGCCGGGTTCTTGCCCTGCTCGGCCTGCACGCGGGCCTGGATCTCCCGCTGGATGTCCGCACCGGCGCCGGCCGGGGCCGACGAGGAGGAGGACGCCGCGCCACCGTCGGTGACCTGCGCGACCGAGTTGCCCTGCAGGGAGGCGCGGATCTGCTCCAGCCGGGAGTGCCCGGCCATCTGCGTGGCCGACTCCTGGACCTCCAGCATCCGGCCCTGCACCGAGTTCTGCGCCAGCTCGGCCGAGCCCAGCGCGGTGGTGTAGCGCTTCTCGATCTTGTCCCGGACCTCTTCCAGCGACGGCGTGTTGCCCGGCGCGGCCAGCTGGCTCATCTGGTTCAGCGAGGAGGAGACCTGCTCCTGCATCTTCGCCTGCTCCAGCTGGGAGAGCAGCTTGGTCCGCTCGGCCAGCTTCTGCTGCAGCATGGTGGCGTTGCGCTCGACGGCCTGCTTGGCCTGCGCGGCCGCCTGCAGCGACTGGTCGTGCAGCGTCTTGAGGTCCTCGATGCCCTGCTCGGCGGTCACCAGCTGGGCGGCGAAGCTCTCCGCCGCGGTCTCGAACTGGGTCGCCTTGGCGTCGTCGCCCTTGCCGCGGGCCTCGTCGGCCAGCACCAGCGCCTGGCGCGCGGACGCCTGCAGCTTCTCCACCTCGCCGAGCTGCCGGTTGAGCTTCATCTCCAGCTGCCGCTGGTTGCCGATCACGGAGGCGGCCTGCTGCGTCAGCGCCTGGTGATTGCGCTGTGCCTCCTCGATGGCCTGCTGGATCTGTACCTTCGGGTCGGCATGCTCGTCGATCTTCGACGAGAACGCCGCCATCATGTACTTCCAGAACTTCACGAACGGGTTGGCCATCTCCTCCGCCTGCCTTCTTGCGTCCCACGGGCCTGAATGACCTCGAGGTGGGGCGTCGCTCCCCAAGTACACAACGTCCCGACCCCGGCGTCGGGTTCCATCGTGTCAGGTCGGCCCCGGCCGTTCCAGGCGACCCCGGGGGAATTCAGGGACGAACCCTGAGCGCACCCCGCGCAAGGCCGCCCGGCGCGCCGCGCCGGGACACTCCGGCACGCCAAGGACCCCGGGGCATACCCGGGGCCATCGGTGCGCATGGTGCGCGCGCTACGCGGCGATCGTGGACGCGAGCTTGGGCGCGCCGATCGTCGTCCGCAGCGTGGTGTTGATCCGCGGCGAGGGCTGCAACCGCAGGTCGGACAGGTCGTCGCCGACCAGCTCGGGCAGCAGCCTGCCGCCCTCGAACCCGGCCGGCTCGCGCTCCCGCGCGGCACCCTCGACCACCTCGTCGACCGGGGTGACCTCGACGGTGTCGAGCGCCGAGACGTCGGCCGCGACCTTGTGCAGCAGCTCACCGAGCGGAAGCTCCAGCGCCTCGCAGATGGAGGCCAGCAGCTCGCTGGAAGCCTCCTTCTGGCCGCGCTCGACCTCGGACAGGTAGCCGAGGCTGACCCGGGCGGCGCGGGAGATGTCACGCAGCGTTCGACGCTGGTTGGTGCGGGCATGCCGGAGCCGATCGCCGATCGCCTCACGCAACAGCACGGTCATCACGCGCCTCCCTTCCGAACTGGTACCTCCTACGTTACCCAGAGCGGCGGCCGGGACGCAGGACTTGACAGGTGCGTACGCCAAGGGCGAACGCGCAGATCAGTGTAGATGTTCCCCGAGCAGCGCGAACGCGGCGTGCACCGCGGCCGCGCGGACCGCCGCCCGGTCACCGCCGATGGCCAGCTCGCGCACGACGGCCGTGCCGGGACCACGGAGCGCGACGTACACCGTTCCGGGCGGCACCCCGTCCTGCGGGCTCGGCCCGGCCACCCCGGTCAGCCCCAGGCCCCAGGTGGCCGCGCAGCGGTCCCGGGCACCGGCGGCCAGCTGGGCGGCCACCTCCGGGTGCACCGCGCCGTGCTCGGCCAGCAGCCTCTTGTCGACCCCGGCCAGCACGGTTTTCAGGTCGGTGGCGTAGACCACCAGCCCACCACGCAGCACCGCGCTCGCACCCGGCACCTCGGCCAGCGTCGCGCACACCAGCCCCGCGGTGACCGATTCGGCGGCCGCCACGGTTTCCCCCCGGCGGGTGAGCGCGGCGACCAGTTCGCGCGCGCCGGTCATCGGGCACCGGTCGCCCTGCGGCCGGCCGCCCGCAACCGGAGCGCCCGGATCAGGTAGTCCGCCCCGGTGATCATGGTCAGCGCCAGCGCCAGGCCCATCAGCGCCCAGCGCACCGGGTCCACCCCGGCCGGCAGCGGGAGCAGGTAGGCCACGATCGCGACGATCTGGGCCATCGTCTTCGCCTTGCCGCCGCGGCTGGCCGGGATCACCCCGTGCCGGATCACCCAGAACCGCAGCAGGGTCACGCCGATCTCGCGGACCGCGATCACCAGGGTGACCCACCAGGGCAGCTCGCCGAGCGCGCTCAGCCCGATCAGCGCGGCGCCGATCAGCGCCTTGTCCGCGATCGGATCGGCGATCTTGCCGAAATCGGTGATCAGCCCGTAGCGCCGCGCCACCCAGCCGTCCACCTGGTCGGTTGCCGAGGCGATGGCGAACAGCCCGGTGGCGATCGCCCGCCAGGTGGTGTCCGCGCCGCTGCCCTGGAACAGCGCGAACACAAACAGCGGCACCAGCACCAGCCGCGAGATGGTCAGCAGGTTCGCCAGGTTCAGCGTCGGCACCGGGGTGGCCGCGGGGACCTGGGCAGCTCCGTCGGCGGCGGCGTGGGGCAGGCCCTCGCCGGCGCCGCTCGGGGCGGCATTCACCGGTCCGCGTCCCGGAGCGGGCGGACGATCAGGTCGACCCCGGCGGAGTCGACGACCTCGCAGCGCACCAGCTCCCCCACGGCGAGGCCGGACGCGTCCAGCAGGACGCACTCGCCGTCAACCTCGGGGGCCTGGTGCGCGGCCCGGCCGACCGGGTCGTCCTCCTCGGAGCCGGTCTGCTCGACCAGTACGTCCACGAAGGTGCCGATGCGGTCCTCGGCCCGCTGCGCGGTCAGCTCTTCGACCAGCGCGGAGATGCGGGCGACCCGCTCGGCGACCTCCGCCGGGTCGAGCTTGCCCTCGAACGTCTCGGCCTCGGTGCCGTCCTCGTCGGAGTAGCCGAACACGCCGACCGCGTCCAGCCGGGCGCCGGTGAGGAAACGCTCCAGCTCGGCCAGATCCTGCTCGGTCTCGCCGGGGAAGCCGACGATCACGTTGGTCCGGATGCCCGCCTCCGGCGCCAGCTCCCGGATCTGCCCGGTGAGCGCGAGGAAGGAATCGGTGGAGCCGAACCGGCGCATCCGGCGCAGCACCTGCTCGCTGGAATGCTGGAACGACAGGTCGAAGTAGTCCGCCACGCCGGGGGTCCCGGCAATGGCCTGGACCAGCTGCGGCCGGGTCTCCGCGGGCTGCAGGTAGGACACCCGCACCCGCTCGATGCCCTCGACCCCGGCCAGCTCCGGCAGCAGCCGTTCGAGCGCGCGCGTGCCGTCCCGGCCGAAGTCCTTGCCGTAGGACGTCGAGTTCTCGCTGACCAGGAACAGTTCCTTGACGCCGTGCTCGGCCAGCCACCGCGCCTCGGCGAGGATCTCCTCCGGGGTGCGGGAAACGAACGACCCGCGGAACGACGGGATCGCGCAGAACGAGCAGCGCCGGTCGCAGCCGGAGGCGATCTTCAGCGCGGCCACCGGCGTATCGTCCAGCCGGGTGCGCAGCACGCGCGGGCCCCAGCCGTGCTGCGCGTGTCCCGGCACCTCGACCGCGGTGCTCGCGGCGGGCCGCCGGACCGGGCTGATCGGCAGCAGCTTGCGACGGTCGGACGGCGTGTGCGAGGCCAGCGCGCGACCGGCGACGACGTCGTCGAGCCGGTCGGAAAGCTCCGCGTAGTGGTCGAAGCCGAGCACCGCGTCCGCCTCGGGCAGGCTGTCGGCCAGCTCGGTGCCGTACCGCTCGGCCATGCACCCGACCGCGACCACCTTGCGGCCGGTGTCGGCCGCGGCGAGCAACGTGTCCACCGAGTCCTTCTTCGCCGACTCGACGAAGCCGCAGGTGTTGACCACCACGACGTCGGAGTCCTCGGGATCCGCCGACAGCTCCCAGCCCCCGGCGGCCAGCCGTCCGGCCAGTTCCTCCGAGTCGACCTCGTTACGGGCGCAGCCCAAGGTCACGAGGGAAACCCGGCGGCTGTCGGCTGGCTCTGTGGTGGGGGAAGGCACGACGTTCAGGGTAGCCGCCGCGTCCGTCCGCCCCGGCGACGGCTGCACCCCCGCGCCCGCCGCGCCGCTCCCCGCCGCCGGACACGTCCACCGCGCCACCGGCCTTCCAGTCTGTGAAGGGCACCTTCACGGACTCTGAGGCCAGGGTTCCGGCAAAGTCGGTGTAGAGGTCTGTGAAGGGACCCTTCACGGACTCTGAGTCTGTGAAGGGTCCCTTCACAGACCCGAAACCGGTCCGGCGCACGCCACGAGGTGGTCGCACACACACCTCCGCATCGCCCGCTGCCGGGTCCCCGACCAACTTTGCCGACACCCTGGACTCAGGGTCCGTGAAGGTGCCCTTCACTACGTGGCCGCCGTCGGCGAGAAAGCAAGCAGCGGGTACGCGGCTCAGGGCCGGTAGCTGCTCGGCTGTGTCCCGTGCTGGTGGGCGGCGTGCGGGGCCGCCTCCCGGTTCGCCGGGGCCGTGGGCAGCTCGTTGCCGTCCACGCAGCTGCCCACCAGTTCGGTGTGGCTGTCGTGGCGGATGTACTGGGGCTGGCTGCCGCATCCGGCCGCGTCGACCGTGACGTAGGCGGCTCCGGCCAGCGCGGCGGCGGACACGATGCCCGCGACGAGAGGCACCAGGCCGCCGGAACGGGTCGCGCGCATCGCCCGCCGAGCGGTGGTCGCGTCCTGCCCGCGTGCCATGGTCGAACTCCCTGTATACGTGTGGTTGCCGTAGCCAGCGTACCGGTCTTGCGACACGGGCGGCCCGCAAGTCCGCCGGATGGCATCATCGCAGCTTATGGAACTGGTCAGCGTCGAGCGCATCCTGGAAGCCCGGAAGCTGCTGTCCGGCGTGACCCGGGTCACGCCGATGGAACACGCCCGCGATCTGCGCCGCATGCACGGCGGGCCGGTGCACCTCAAGTGCGAGAACCTCCAGCGCACCGGCTCGTTCAAGATCCGCGGCGCCTACACCCGCCTGCACGGCCTTTCCGCCGCCGAACGCGATCGTGGGGTCGTGGCCGCGAGCGCGGGCAACCACGCGCAGGGGGTGGCGCTGGCGTCGTCGCTGCTCGGGATTTCGTCCACGGTCTTCATGCCGTTGCGCGCGCCCCTGCCCAAGCTCGCCGCGACCCGCGGATACGGCGCGGACGTGCACTTGCACGGCGCCGTCCTGGAGGAGACGCTCGCCGAGGCCATCGCCTTCTCCGAACGCACCGGTGCGGTGTTCATCCATCCGTTCGACCACATCGACGTGATCGCCGGGCAGGGCACAGTCGGCCTGGAGATCCTGGAACAGGTGCCGAACGTCAAGACGGTGCTCGTGGCGACCGGCGGTGGTGGGCTGGTCGGCGGGGTCGCTTCGGCGGTGAAGGCGTTACAGCCGGACGTACGGGTCGTCGGCGTGCAGGCCGAGGACGCCGCCGCGTTCCCGCCTTCGCTGGCGGCCGGCGCCCCGGTGCGCATCGCGCAGCCGCACACCATGGCTGACGGCATTGCGGTCGGTAAGCCGGGGCTGGTCAGCTTCGCGCACGTGTCGGAACTGGTCGACGAGGTCGTGACGGTCAGCGAGGAATCCCTGTCCCGCGCGGTGCTGCTGTGCCTGGAGCGGCGGAAGCTGGTGGTGGAGCCGGCCGGTGCGGCGACCGTGGCCGCGTTGCTGCAGCATCCCGGTGCGTTCGAACCACCGGTGGTGGCGATTCTCTCCGGCGGCAACGTGGATCCGGTGCTGCTGCAGCAGATCATCCAGCACGGCATGACCGCGGGCGGCCGGTACCTCAAGCTGCACCTGCGGGTCCCGGACCGGCCGGGGTCCCTGGTGTCGGTGCTGTCCAGCGTGAAGGATCTCGGCGCCAACGTGCTGGACGTCGAGCATTCCCGGATCTCCGGCAGTCTCGCGCTCGGCGAGGTGGACGTGGCGCTCGCGCTGGAGACCCGCGGCCCGCAGCACTGCGCGGAGGTCGAGGCCGCCCTCGCCGCCGCCGGGTTCACCATCGTCCCCTGAGAGTCCACTGTGGACAGCGAAACGGCCGGTTCGTGCCGAGCCGGCCGTTTCGTCAGCAAGCCCTTACCGGGCAAGGTTTCAGAGGTTCCCGCGCCGCTCCTGCTCGCGCTCGATGGCCTGGAACAGGGCCTTGAAGTTGCCCTTGCCGAAGCCGAGCGAACCGTGCCGCTCGATCAGCTCGTAGAAGACCGTCGGACGGTCGCCGATCGGGCTGGTGAAGATCTGCAGCAGGTACCCGTCCTCGTCGCGGTCGACCAGGATCCCGTGCTCCTTGAGGGTTTCGATCGGCACCCGCACCTCGCCGATCCTGGCCCGCAGCTCCGGGTCCTCGTAGTAGGAGTCCGGGGTGTTCAGGAATTCCACGCCCGCCGCGCGCATCGCGGTGATCGTGGTGATGATGTCGTTGGTGGCCAGCGCGATGTGCTGGCAGCCCGCGCCCTCGTAGAATTCGAGGTACTCGTCGATCTGCGACTTCTTCTTCGCCACCGCGGGCTCGTTGAGCGGGAACTTGACCCGGTGGTTGCCGTTCGACACCACCTTGCTCATCAGCGCCGAGTAGTCGGTGGCGATGTCGTCGCCGATGAACTCCGCCATGTTCACGAAGCCCATCACGCGGTGGTACCAGTCCACCCAGTAGTCCATCTTGCCGAGTTCGACGTTGCCCACGCAGTGGTCCACGGCCTGGAACAGCCGTTTCGGGGCGCCTTCGGGCCGCTTCACGGTGCTTTCCCGCGGCTCGAACCCGGGCAGGTAGATGCCGCGGTAGCGGGAACGGTCGACGAGCGAGTGGCGGGTCTCGCCGTAGGTCGCGATGGCCGCCCGGCGGATCGTGCCGTGCTCGTCGGTGACGTCGTGCGGCTCCTCCAGCACCGTCGCGCCCTGCGCGCGGGCGTGCTCGACGCACTTGTTGACGTCGGTCGTCTCCAGCGCGAGGTCGATGACGCCGTCGCCGTGGCGGCGGTGGTGATCGAGCAGGGGCGAGTCCGGGCGGACCCCGCCGGTGATCACGAACCGCGCCGAACCGGACTTCAGCACGAAGGACTTGTGGTCCGGCTGCCCGGTTTCCGGGCCGGAATACGCGACGAGCCGCATGCCGAACGCGACCTGGTAGAACCACGCGGTCTGGGTCGCGTTGCCGGCGACGAACACCACCGCGTCGAGCGCCTTGACCGGGAACGGGTCGGCCGAGGCGTCGTGGTCGACCAGCCCGACGAGCTGGCGGAGCTGGTCGTAGCTGACGTCGTCGAGGGCGCTCTGGGGCGGCATGATGTCGGTCATGACGAAAGCATGAGCGGAGCCTGGCAAGCTGTGCAATGGTCGTTGGTTTGACTGGACAATATGTTCAGCCATACTTGGTGACCCGAGGTCATCATGGACAACCTGTGCAGGAGACGACCGATGCTGGACTCGCTGGACGCCCGGCTGTTGCTGCTGCTGACCGACTCGCCACGGCTGGGCGTGCTCGAATGCGCACGGCGGCTCGGCGTGGCGCGTGGCACCGTGCAGGCGCGGCTGGACCGCCTCACCGAACGCGGGGTGCTCGGCGGGTTTCCCCCGGAACTGGACCTCGCCGCGATGGGCTACGGGCTCACCGCGTTCGCCGTACTGGAGATCGCCCAGGGCAAACGCGGCGGCGTCGCCGAGGCCCTCGCCGCGATCGACGAGGTCTGCGAAGTCCACGCCACCACCGGCCAAGGCGATCTGTTCGTCCGCCTGGTCGCTCGCGACAACGACGACCTGCAACGCGTGATCGACGAGGTCGTCGGCGTCCCCGATGTGCTTCGCACTTCGACTTCGATCGCCTTGTCTACGCCGGTTCCGCCGCGGGTGCGGCCGCTGCTGGAACGGGCGGCGAGGCCGGACTAGATTCGGGCGGGTGGGGGAGGGCCTCAGGGTGTCGGCAAAGTTGGTCGGGGACCCGGCAGTGGGCGATGCGGAGGTGTGTGCGACCACCTCGTGGCGTGCGCCGGACCGGTTTCGGGTCTGTG
>NZ_QZFV01000001.1:0-14025 GCF_003600245.1 Amycolatopsis panacis | reverse complement strand
CGTGGCGTGCGCCGGACCGGTTTCGGGTCCGTGAAGGGACCCTTCACGGACTCTGAGTCCGTGAAGGGTCCCTTCACGGACCTCCACACCTACTTTGCCGACACCCTGGACCCTGGGGCTGTGAAGGTGCCCTTCACAGCCTTGGATCCGGGGGGGTCGACGCGCCGAGGGAGGGGAAACGCGGCGTGGAGGGCGGTCACCGGCGCACGATGGGGGTGCGCGCAGAACTCGAACCGGTCTCCCCGGAGGAGGAGTTCCATGGTGGAGGCGAGCACGGCCCGGTGGTACCTCGTCGGCGCGCTGCCCGAGGAGCACCCGGTCGCCCATCTGATGACCCGCTCCGACGACCTGCGCTACCGCCGGTCCGCGTGCGGCGCGCGGGATTCGCGCAGCTGGACCCCGATCGACCTGACGGCGCCGGGCACCGGCCACCTCAGCCCGTGCCCGGCGTGCGCGGCCACGCTGTCCGGCGCGCCCGCTCCGTCCGGCGGGCTGGAGCAGCTGGCGTTCGACCTGCCGCTGGGCTGATGCGACCTGCAGCAGGGGCGCGGAAACCCGTCTACGGCTTGGGTTCCTTCTTCGCCCGGCTCGGCGCGACCCGCGGCGGCTCGTTCGGCATCTTCGGGTACACCGGCGGCCACGGCGCGTCCATCAGGCCATTCGCCAGATCCGCGGCCGACATCTCCAGCAGCGGTTCGATCGACTGTGGACGGTCGTTCGCCCCGGCCCACGGGTCGCCGCGCTCGGCGAGCCGCGCCGGGACGGTGGCCAGCGTCAGCGTGTCCGGGTCGACGGTCGCGAGCTCGTCCCAGCCGATCGGGGTGGACACCTGGCCGCCCGCGCGGGGACGCACGCACCAGGCACCGAACACGGTCTTGTGCGGCGCGTTCTGGTTGAAGTCGACGAACACCCGGCTGCCGCGTTCCTCTTTCCACCACTGCGCGGTGATCAGGTCCGGATGCCGCCGCTCCAGCGCACGGGCGAGCGCGACGGCCGCGGCCCGGACCTGGTAGCCGTCCCACCGCGGTTCGAGGATGGCGTACAGATGCAGACCGCGGGAGCCGGACGTCTTCACCTGTGCCTCGATGCCAAGCCTGATAAGGAATTCACGGACCAGCACCGCCGCCTCGCGCAGTTCGGCGAACCCGATGCCGGGCGACGGGTCGAGGTCGATCCGCAGCTCGTCGGCGATGTCCGGGGAGTCCGCGCGGTTCGGCCAGACGTGGAAACCGAGGCAGCCCTGGTTGACAGCCCACAGCACGTGCGCGAGGTCGACCGCGACCAGCGCGTCACTGGTCGTGCCGTTCGGCGTGGACACCACGGTCGTCCTCAGCCAGGACGGCGCCGTTTTCGGCACGCGCTTCTGGAACCACGATTTCCCGCCCGCCCCGTCCGGATAACGCTCCAGCAGCAACGGACGGCCGCCGAGCCGGGCGAGCAGCGGACCGGCCACGGCCTGGTAGTAGCGGACCAGGTCCAGCTTCGTCTCCCCACGCTCGGGGAAGTAGACCTTGTCCGGGCTGGAGATGGTCAGCTCGACCCCGTCGAGTTCCAGTGCCACCCCGGTCATTTCGCCTCCCCGAACAGGTCCGCCAGCTCGGCGGGCGGCGCTTCGGCCAGCTGGGCGTAGGTGCAGGACTCCGGATCCCGGTCGGGCCGGAACCGGACCAGCCGCCCGCCGTGCCGGAACCGGCCGCCCTGCAGGTGCTCGTACCGCACTTCGGCCACCCGCTCCGGACGCAGCGGCTCCCAGCTGAGGTCCTTGCCCGGCGCCCACCGGCTGCTCGCGCCGGGTCGCCGCACGGTTTCCGCCCGGTCCGCCGAGGTGTCCCGTCCCGCGGTTCCGTCCCGCTCCGCCGAGGTGCCGTCCATGGCGGCGGCAGTTCCCTCTGACGACGTGTCTTCCGTCGCGGCGGTGTCGCTCTCCGCCGAGGCGCCTTCCCCTGCCGCCGCGGTATCCCGCTCCGTCGAGGTGCCTTTCCCCGGCGCCGCATCCGTCGATGCGTTCGCCGAGGCATCCTCCGTCGAGGTGTTCTCCCCCGCGCCTTGCCATTCCGCCCAGCTGCGCCACGGATGCCCGTCCAGCGCGTTCTCCCGCCACGGCGCCAGTTCCGCCACCAGCTCGCCGCGCCGGGCCTTGGTGAAGCTGCTGGCGACGCCGACGTGGTGCAGCGTCCCGGTGTCGTCGTACAGGCCGAGCAGCAGCGAGCCGACGCCCTGGCCGTCCTTGTGCCAGCGGAATCCGGCGATGACGCAGTCCGCGGTGCGCTCGTGCTTGACTTTCCACATCACCCGGCGGTCCTGTTCGTAGGGCTGGTCCGCGGGTTTGGCCATCACGCCGTCGAATCCGGCGCCCTCGAACCGGGTGAACCAGTCGTGGGCGACGTCCGGATCGGTGGTCAGCGGGGTCAGGTGCACCCGCCGCAATCCGGCCTCGGGCGCGCTGCCGAGGATTCCCTCCAGCAGCTCCCGCCGCCGGGCGAACGGTTCCCCGGTGAGGTCGTCGTCGCCGAGGGCGAGCAGATCGAAGGCGACGAAGCTGGCGGGCGTCTCGGCGGCGAGCTTGCGCACCCGGCTGGCCGCCGGGTGCAGCCGCAGCTGCAACGCCCCGAAGTCCAGCCCGCGCGAAGTGACCAGCACGATCTCCCCGTCCACCACGCACCGCGTCGGCAACGCCTCGCGCAGCAGCCCGGTCAGCTCCGGGAAGTAGCGGGTGAGCGGCCGGTCGTTGCGGGAGCCCAGCTCGACCTCGTCGCCGTCACGGAACACCACGCAGCGGAACCCGTCCCACTTGGGCTCGTACCGCAGCCCGGCCGCACGCGGCACTTCGCGCACGGCTTTGGCGAGCATCGGCCGCACCGGCGGCATCACAGGCAGCTGCACACCCGCGATCCTAAGCCGGACGGGCGCTCACCTGCAGCGTTTTCCCTCCGGCCGGGTGGGCCACCGGGATCACAGATCGGCCAGCACCAGGCCACCGCGGGGTTTCGGGGTGAAGTACGTGGCCTTGCGCGGCATCCGCCGCCCGGCCGCGTGCACCGCGCGGACCGTCGCGAACGGCACCGGGGCCAGCTGCACCACGGCGTCGGCCTCCTCGGGCACCGGGCGCCCCGCCATCAGCGGACGCAGGTGCGGTCCGTCCACGGGCAGCCCCAGCGCCTCGGCGAACAGCACCCGCTCCACCACTTCGTGGTCGATCACCAGCGGGTCGCCGTTCGGGAGCCGCACGTGCAGGACCGTTTCCCCGGCCAGGACGACCGCGGTACCCGGGACCCGCGGCGGCGTGCGGTCCGCCGAGGACGTGACGGTGAGCCCGGCTTCCTGCCAGGCCTTGGCCAGCTGGTCGGCGGTGAACCCGGTGCCGGTGAGCACCCGGTGGATCGGCCCGATCTCCAGCCGTGGCCCCGCGGTGATCAGGGCCAGCAGCGAACCGGTGGCCTCCGCGGCGGCGACCCGGTGGTTGCCGTCCGCGACCAGGAGGTCCGCCGCGGAAGCCGCCTGCAGCAAGTGTTCCTGCACGGGTCCGGAGGGCACCGCCCACACCTCGTGCACCCGTCCGGCGTGGTCCACGGTGCACACGTCGGGGCGGCCGACGGCGGCAGCGTCGACCGCCTCTGTGAGCGCGACGCCGTCGTTCACCGGGACCAGCAACGCGGCGCTGGTCGCGCAGCCCAGCCCGCTGAGCACGGCCGCCCGTTCCGCGACCACCTCCGGGTAGACCTCTTCGGTGTGCCGCACGTGCGCGATGCCCGCGTTGAGCCCGCGGACGTCGACCAGGCATTGCAGCCCGGACACCGTGCCCCCGTCGATCCGGTACACGGCCACGAATCCGTTCAGTGAGCGGTAATGCTCGGCGCGCAGCCGGGCGAGCATCGCGCGCGCCTGCGGCATCGCGGCCACCGGGTCCAGCCCCAAGGCCAGCGCGGCCGGGGTGCGCGCCGGATGCTGCGCGGCCAGCAGGGTGTCCCCTGCTCCGGCCGGGGAGGCGAGTGCCGCGGTCACCGCGTCCGGTTCGGCGAATTCGTCGACGTCCGGGCCCGGCACTTCGCCGCGCACCACCCACCCGCGGCGGATCGGCCGCACCCACGTGTCCATGCCCCCATCATGGCGGGCGAGCACCGCACAATCATCCTGCCCCGGGGCGGCTCTGGGGGGAATGCCAGCCGCCGCGGCGGAGTTGTCGCCGGACATGGGTTCCCCGGAGATCACCTCGACCCCTGCCGGTCCGGCCGGCCGCAAGAGCGCCGTCGGCCTGCGCTCGACGCGCGGCCCGGTGCTGATCGCGGTGATGCTGTCCACCGGGCTGGTCGCGCTCGACAGCACGATCATCGCCACGGCGGTGCCCTCGGTGGTCCGCGATCTGGGCGGTTTTTCGCAGTTCCCCTGGCTGTTCTCGGTCTATCTGCTGACGCAGGCGGTGACCGTGCCGCTGTACGGGAAGTTCGCCGACGTGCTGGGCCGCCGCCCGGTGATGTTCTTCGGCATCGCGGTGTTCCTGCTCGGTTCGGTGCTGTGCGGCGTGGCATGGAGCATGCCGGTGCTGATCGCCGCCCGCGCCGTGCAGGGCATCGGGGCGGGCGCCGTGCAGCCGATGAGCATGACGATGATCGGTGATCTCTACACCGTCGAAGAGCGCGCCCGGGTGCAGGGTTACGTCGCCGGGGTGTGGGCGGTCGCCTCGGTGATCGGCCCGGCTCTCGGCGGGGTGTTCTCCGAGTACCTCAGCTGGCGCTGGATCTTCTTCGTCAACCTGCCGCTCGGCGCGGTCGCCGCATGGATGCTGTACCGCAAGTTCGCCGAGCGCGTCGAACGCACCCGCCACCGTGTCGACTATCGCGGCGCAGCGTTGCTCACCGTCGGCTGCACGCTGCTCATCCTGGCGCTGCTGGAAGGCGGCGTGGCATGGAGCTGGGCCTCGGTGCCGAGCGTCGCCGCATTCACGCTGGCGGTCGTGCTGCTGGTCGCGTTCGTCTTGGTGGAACGGCGTGCCGCGGAACCGGTGCTGCCGCTGTGGGTGTTCACCCGGCGGACGCTCGTCGGCGGCAACCTGGTGGCGCTCGTGGTGGGCGCGGTACTGCTGGGACTCAGCTCGTTCCTGCCCACCTACGCGGAGGGCGTACTCGGCACCGACGCGCTGACCGCGGGGTTCGCGCTCGCCGCGCTCACCATCGGCTGGCCGATCGCGGCGTCGGTGTCCGGGCGCATCTACCTGCGGATCGGGTTCCGCGACACGGCGTTGATCGGCAGTGGCTTCACGGTCGCCGGCGCGGTGCTGACCGCTTCGCTCGGCCCGTCGTCGCCGGTGTGGGAGGCGGCGGGCTCGGCCTTCGTCCTCGGCATCGGGCTCGGCTTCATGTCCAGCCCCACCGTCGTCGCGGTGCAGTCCACAGTCGGCTGGGAACGGCGAGGCGTGGTCACGGCGACCAACATGTTCAGCCGTTCGCTCGGCAGCGCGGTCGGCACCGCGGTGTTCGGCGCGATCGCCAACGCCACCCTCGCGTCGCGGTTCGCGGACGCGCCCCGGGACGTGGCCGGGCATCTGCCTTCCGGGGTCGACGCGACCAGCCGCATACTGGGCGGGACCCCCGATGACTCCGCGACCGGGAGGTATGTGCGGGACTCGCTGGGCGTCGCCACGCACTACGTCTTCCTCGCGATCGTGTGCGTGGCCGCGATCGGTGTGGTCGCGCTGATCCTGATGCCCCAGCGGACCCAGCCGTTGACCTTCCTGGACTGACGGCGGTCGTCTCAGCCGTTCGACCCCGCCGCGGTCGCCTCGATGACCCGGCCGAGCGCGGCGTGCAGCGCCTCCAGCTCGGCGACCTCCATCCCGAGCGTTTCCACCACGCGGTACGGGATCTTCTCGGCCTCGGCCCGCAACGCGCGCCCCTCGCCGGTGAGGTCCACGGTCAGCTGCCGTTCATCGGCACGGCTGCGGCCACGGGTCACGTACCCGATCGCCTCCAGCCGCTTGAGCAGCGGCGACAGCGTGGCCGGCTCGTGCCGCAACGCCGCACCCAGGTCTTTCACCGAGCGGGGTGCCTTCTCCCACAACGCCAGCATCACCAGGTATTGCGGATGCGTGAGCCCGTACGGCTCCAGCAGCGGCCGGTAGATCGCGATCACGCTGCGCGAAGCGACCGAGAGCGCGAAGCACACCTGACGGTCGAGCTTCAGCGGATCCTCGCCCAGGTCGATCTCGGCCACCCGTCCTCCTCCTGCCACCGGGACGCCCACCCTAGCGCGCCCCGCCCGCGGTCTTCGCCACACTAATAGTTAGTGTACTAATCATTAGGGTACGCTCGCCGTCAGGCTCGGCAGAGGTGGAGGAGACCCGATGGACCGTCCCGGAGTGTTCCGCTGGTTCCGGTACGCGGCAGGCGGACGGCTGCCCGAGCGTTACCACGACTGGCTGCTGCACGACACCACGTCGAAGCACTGGAAGGCCCGGCACGTGCTGCGCAGCAGCGTGGGCATCGCGCCGCTGTGCCTGGCCTGGCTGCTGCTGCCGGCACCGCTCCCGCTGCGGCTGGCGATCGTGCTGATGGCCGCACTCGTGGCGTACTTCTACTCCTGCGCGTACATGGAGGAGAGCATCGACCATCGGTTGTCCCGCAACGGTTTCCCGCCCGGCACCGGCAAGCGGATCCGCCGCGAGAAGGCCGCCGAAGCCGATGCCGAGGCGACCGCCCGGTACATCGCGACCTACCGGCAGCAGCCCGGTGACTAGACTCGGGAGCCGATGAGACGCAAGCTCCCGCCCCCGATCCCGCCGCGGCACGGCCTCGAACCCGCGCGCCTGCGGCTACCGGACGAGGGCCCGTGGACCAGCCTGCTCGACCACCTCGTGCATCGGCTGCCCCGGGTCACCCCGGAGCGGATCGAGCAGATGCTGCGCGAGGAGCGGATCCACGGCGCACACGGGCCGCTGGGCGTGGACACCCCGTTCGAACCGGGCACCTTCATCTGGTTCCACCGCGATCTGCCGGACGAGGTGCCGGTGCCGTTCGAGGTGACCGTGCTGCACCGCGACGAGCATCTGCTGGTCGTGGACAAACCGCACTTCCTCGCCACCATCCCGCGCGGACGGCACGTGCTGGAGACCGCTTTGGTGCGGTTGCGCCGCGATCTCGGCTTGCCCGCGCTGTCCCCCGCGCACCGGCTGGACCGGGTCACCGCCGGGCTGGTGCTGTTCGTGATCACCCCGTCCGCGCGCGGGGCGTACCAGACGATGTTCCGGGATCGCCTGGTACACAAGGAATACGAGGCGATCGCGCGGTACGAACCGGGGCTTTCGCTGCCCCGCACGGTGCACAGCCGGATCATCAAGGAGCGCGGCGTGCTGGCTGCCCAAGAGGTGGCCGGACCGCCGAACGCGGAGTCCACTGTGGAGCTTCTGGAGCACCGCGACGGACTCGGCCGGTATCGGCTGCAGCCCGCCACCGGACGCACACACCAGCTCCGCGTACACCTGAGCGCGCTGGGAATCCCCATCCTCGGCGACGATTTCTACCCGCAGCTACGGGAAAAGCCCCTGGACGACTTCACGAAACCGTTGCAGCTGCTGGCCAAAGTGCTCGAATTCACCGACCCGCTGACCGGCGAGCACCGCCGGTTCACCAGCCGCAGGCGACTGTCCGCCTGGGATTCCCTGGACGAGTGGGCGGCGCGGCCGAGGTCGGCTCCGGTACCTGACACCGCCCGGACCTAGCACCACTGCGGTGAGACCGGCCCGTTCTCTCGTCGCCCCTTGACGACTTTGTTTGTCACTGCTTGGCTCGAACCATGCGTGACGTCGAAGTGATCGAGGACCCGGCCACCGCGGCGACCGCACTGGATCCGGTCCGGGCCCGGCTGCTCGCGGCGCTGACCGAACCGGCCTCCGCCGCCGCGCTCGCCGCCCGCGTCGGCCTGACCAGGCAGAAAGTGCACTATCACCTGCGGGCCCTGGAATCGCACGGCCTGGTCGAGCCGGCCGGCACGCGGCAGTGGGGCGGGCTCACCGAACGGCTCTTCGCCGCGACCGCGGCCGGCTACCTCGTCTCCCCCGCCGCCCTCGGCGCCGCGGCCGCGTCCCCGGCGAAGACGGACCGGCTGTCCTCCGGCTATCTGCTGGCCGTCGCCGGACGGATCCTGCGCGAGGTCTCCGGGCTCGCCCGCCGGGCCGCGCGGGCCGGGAAACCCCTGTCGACCCTGACCGTGGACGCGGAGATCTCCTTCCGCTCGGCACGCGAACGAGCGGCCTTCACCCACGAGCTGAGCACCCTGGTGACCGACCTCGTTTCGCGCTACCACGACGAATCCGCCCCGGACGCCCGCGCACACCGGCTCGTCGTGGTGGCCCATCCGAAGCCCGCGGAGTGACGTCCGCCGAGCAAATGCCTTCCCATATCTATCGAGTTACGATAGATTTCCATCGCAACTCGATGGAGGGCGGATCATGGGCAAGCTGACCGTGCAGGCGCTACGCGTCGTGCTGGTGCTGATACTCACCGGCACCGTGTTCGTGCAGGCGTTGATGGCGTGGACGTTGATCAGCGGGAACGACCCGGAGGACGGATCGCTTCCGCTGACCCCGCTGCGCCTGATCACGATCCTCGGCCTGGTGACGGTCGAAGTCACCCTGGTCTGCGTATGGCGGCTGGTGACCATGGTGCGGCGCGGAACCGTGTTCTCCCCCGCAGCCTTCCGGTACGTGGACATCGTGATCGGCGCGATCGTGGCGGCTGCGCTGGTGTGGTTCGCGGTCACGGCCGTCAACGCGCCGGGTCAGCGGGACGACCCTGGCGTCACCCTGATCATGGGCGGGATCGGCGTGGCCATCCTGGGGGTCGCGCTCATCGTGCTCGTCCTGCGGATGCTGCTCGCCCAAGCGGTCGCGCGCGACGGCGATGCGGCGCGGATGCGCGCGGAACTGGACGAGGTGATCTGATGCCGATCGCGGTCGACATCGACGTGATGCTGGCCCGGCGGAAGATGTCCGTGGGCGAACTCGCGGACCGCGTCGGGATCACGCCGGCCAACCTGGCGGTGCTGAAGAACGGCCGCGCCAAGGCGGTGCGGTTCGCGACGCTCGCCGCGCTCTGCGAGGTGCTCGACTGTCAGCCGGGCGACCTGCTGCGCTGGGAAGCCGAGGAGGCACCACGCTCAGCCTGAGCCGGGCGCCGAGTTGTTGCCGTGTCGTGTCGAATGCACTGTGGCTCGTTCGACGAAGCTAGGAGAGGCCGGCACCACGCCGGGCCGCAAGGGAAGGGGCTTCACCATGACGGGTAACTCGACGCGCCAGGTCAGGCCGTTGCGGTTCGGGGTCGTCGCGCCGATCACCGATGGCCTGCCGGCGTGGCGTGATCAGCTCCGTGGGCTGGCCGACAGCGGTTACTCGACGATCTTGATGCCCGATGTGCCGCAGTGGCAGCCGGCACCGGGTCCGGCGCTCGCCGTGGCGGCCACGGTCACCGGACTGCGCGTGGGGACTTGGGTATACGCATCCCCGGTGCGGCCCGCGTGGATCACCGCTTGGGAGGCGCACTCGCTGTCCGTGCTCACCGAGGGCCGGTTCGAGATGGGCATCGGCACCGGCCGGCCCGGGATCGCCGGGCAGCTCCGTGAGCTGGGTCTGCCGGTCACCCCGGTGGGCCGGCGGCCGGGCCAGGTGCGTGACATCGTCGCCGCCCTGCGCCACCTCGACGGCCCGGACCGGCACACCCCGGTGGTCATGGTCGTGGGCGGCCCGAAGGCGCAGGCGCTCGCCACGGAACTCGCCGACACGGTGACTTTCGTGATGCCCCAGATCGAAACGCGGGCCACGACAATGCAACGGGTACAACGCTTCGAGAACCCTCGCGGTGCGGAACTGGCGCTGCACGTGCCGGTGGTCGGCGATTCGGTCGCCCCGTTCATGGCCGGTCCCGACACCGACCCTGCCGCCGTCCGGGCCGCGGACTCGCTGGCGTTCCTGCCCAGCGATCCCTCCGCCGCTGCCGAGGAGATCCAGCGGCGACGCGAGGAATGCGGCTTCTCCTACTTCGTGGTCGGTGCCGAGGCCGCCGCTACCCTCGCCCCCACCGTCGCCGACCTAGCCGGACGATGAAGGCTGTGAAGGGACCCTTCACAGACTCAGAGTCCGTGAAGGGTCCCTTCACGGACCTCTACACCGACTTTGCCGGAACCCTGGCCCCAGAGTCCGTGAAGGTGGCCTTCACAGCATTGCCGGCGGGAACTCAGCGACGGGTCTCGTAGCGGGTCAGCAGCACGCCGTCGGGGAACGTCCGGGTCTCGACCAGGGTCAGGTTCACCCAGTTGTCCAGGGCCGTGAAGAAGGGGGTGCCGCCGCCCACCAGGACCGGCGCGGTGGCCAGTATGTACTCGTCAATCAGCCCGGCTCGCATCGCCGCCGCGGCGAGGGTGGCACCGCCGATGTCGAGGGGGCCGCCGTCCTCGGCCTTGAGACGGGTGATCTCGGCGACCGCGTCGCCGGTGACCAGGCGGGCGTTCCCGTCGACCGTGCCGATCGTGGAGGAGAACACCGCCTTCGGCATGTCCAGCCAGCGCCGGGCGAACTCGATCTCCGCCGGGGTGACGCCGGGCTGCTGGGCGGCGGTCGGCCAGTGGGAATTCATCGTCTCCCACAGTTTGCGCCCGTACAGCGCCAGGCCGGTCTCCGCGACCCGGTCCGACCACCATTGGAACAGCTCGTCGCTGGGCACGCTCCAGCCGATGTCGTCACCGGGCGCGGCGATGTAGCCGTCCAGGCTCAGGTTCATGCCGAAGGTCAGTTTCCGCATGGCGGCGGCCTCCTGTGAGTCGGTAGTGCGCGTACAGCACACCACGGCGCGGAAGAATCCGCGGTCAGGTCAGGCCGGGACGCCCTTACCTGACCAGGACCGGCAGCGAATCGAGCCCGTACACGATCGAGACCTTCCGGAACTCCAGGTCCTGCGGGGCCACCGCCAGGCGCAGGTCCGGGAAACGCCGGACCAGGGCGGGGTAGGCCGCGCGCAGCTCCATCCGGGCCAGCTCGGCGCCGATGCAGCGGTGGATGCCGTAGCCGAAGGCCAGGTGCGAGGTCGGCTCGCGGGCCGGGTCGAAGCGGTCCAGGTCACCCGAGCCCAGGGAGCGGTCGCGGTCGGCGACCGAGAGGGACACCAGCACGATGTCGCCCTCGCCGATGTGGGCGCCGGCGATCTCCATGTCCTGCTTGGCGAAACGCGGGAAGGCCATCTGCACCACGGTCAGGTACCGCAGCAGCTCCTCCACGAACTTGTGCACCGACTCCTCGTCGCCGCGGACGGCTTCGAAGGCGGCCGGGTCGCGCAGGACCACCAGCGCGCCCAGCGCGAGCATGCTGGCGGTGGTCTCCAGGCCGCCGGTCAGCACGCCGTCGGCGAGGCCGGCCAGCTCCTCGTCGGAGATCTCGTCGCCGTGGTCCTTGATCAGCATGCCGAGCAGGCCGTCGCCGGGCTCGGCACGCTGCTTCTTCACGATCTCGCGCAGGTAGGCCAGCGATTCGGAGATCGCGCCGAGTGACGCGCCCGCGCCGCTGAACAAGTCGAACCGCGCGGTGCTCAGCCGCTGGAAGTCCGCACGGTCCGCATAGGACACTCCGAGCAGCTCGCAGATGGTCAGCGACGGGATGGGCAGCGCGAACGCTTCCCACAGGTCCACCGGCCCGTCGGCGGCGGCCATCGCGTCCAGCTGCTCGGCCACGATCTCGTCGATCCGCGGGGTCAGCCGGGACAGCCGCCGCATGGTGAACTCCGGCGTGAGCAGCTTGCGCAGCCGGGTGTGCACCGGCGGATCGGCGAACCCGAGCCCGCCCGGATCCTGGTCCTCGGTGACCCCGGCGGCGCCGACCAGGTTGGTGAAGTCGTTGCTGAACTCGGTGACCTTGCCGAGGACGGCCTTGGCCTCCTCGTACCCGGTGACCAGCCAGGCGTTCATGCCGAAGGGCAGGTCCAGCTTGCTGATCGGCGCCTCTTCCCGGCGGCGGCCCAGCTCGGGCACCGGGTCCAGGCCTTCCCGGCGCAACGGCATCAGCGCGGCGTCCGGCAGCAGCGCCATCTTCTCGAGGTTGAAGCCGCGCTTCTGCTGGCGTGCAAGGTACCGGCGGCCGGCCCAGGCGAGGACACGCGAACGGAGACTCCCCATGGCCGCGACCCTACCGCACCCTCCTTGACCACCTGCCAGCGGCGGAGGCCCTGGTCACGCGGGTGCGGAACGCCACCGACCGGTCTCGCTCGGACTGCCGTGCCACGGTGCGGGCACCGGCGATCGTCTGGGTGATCGCGTTCCCGTCCCGGTCCCCTTCAGAGACGGCGGCTTCCCGGCCGATTCCGCCACGTGGCGAGGTAATCGCCGCGCCGGTGATCTTCGCGGGCTGCCACGTCGAAGGACACCCGAAACGGCCGCGGAGGCGATCGGTGCACGGGATCGGGCACCGCCGAACGCCGTATGCCCCCCTGCGGTGCGAGCGGATAATGCAGCCGTGGCAGGAAGAACAGCGGAAGCGCGGTGTGGTCCGGCGCAACCGTGGGGATGGTCGGCGGCACCACGCCTCCGGCCCGGCAGGCTCGCCACGGCGCTGGTGGCGAACCTCCTCGCAACTCCGGGAGCCTGAAAACGATTCCCCCGGGTGTTGCGCCGGAAAGCCTTACCAGAGTTCACTCCGGCGCGCGGCGGAGGTGGGTGGTCCGCGGGTTCGGCGACCCCATATCGTTGCCCCGGCAGCCCGGCGGAGGTGGAACGCGAACGTGCCCGACTACTACGCGGTGCTCGGCGTGGGGAAGACGGCGTCGGCCCCGGAGATCAAGGCGGCGTACCGGCGGCTGGCGAAGGCGCGCCATCCGGACGCCGGGGGCAGCGCCGCGACTTTCCAGCTGCTGGGCG
Source organism: Amycolatopsis panacis (assembly GCF_003600245.1). Classification (NCBI taxonomy): domain Bacteria; kingdom Bacillati; phylum Actinomycetota; class Actinomycetes; order Pseudonocardiales; family Pseudonocardiaceae; genus Amycolatopsis; species Amycolatopsis panacis. The sequence goes on along the minus strand of NZ_QZFV01000001.1, from coordinate 1,140 downwards.
AAGCCTACGAAACGCTCGGGGATCCGGGTCGCCGTGCGCTCTACGACGCGGCGGCGCTCACAGTGCGCGCGCGGCGGCGGTTCAGCGAGGAGCCGGGCTTCGTGCCGGAGCCGCCGGAGACGGCACCCGAGGACCTGGCCTGGTGGGGGGTCGCCGGCGAGGATTCGCGGATGCGGCACGGCAGGCGGCGCAGCCCGGGCCACACGCCGGTGGTGGCCGCGGTCGCCGGGCTGGTCCTGGTGCTGCTGCCGCTGCTGACCGGCGTCGAGTTCACCGCCCCGGTGCTGATCGTGTGGCTGACGCTGACCGCGGGGACCGCGCTGCTGGTGCAGCGGCTGGCCCGCGGGTTCCTCCGCGCCCGCCGCGCCCAGCACGAGTACGCCGGGGAGTTCGGCGGCACCACGGTGTTCGGCAGTCCGGGCACCGAGGCCGACGAGCTGGCCGAACGGCTCACCGCAGAGCTGCTGGAACGCTACCTGACCCGATTTCCCGGCGCGCGGATCTTCCACGGGCTGGCGTGGCCGGGTTCGGTGTTCGCGGACGTGGACCACGCCGTTCTCTGCGGACGGCGGCTGGTGCTGATCGAATCCAAGCAGTGGCTCCCAGGGCACTACGAGACCGCCGAGGACGGGCGGCTGCTGCGCAACGGCCGGCTGTTCCGCGGCGGCGGCAGCCGGTTGCCGGAAAGCCTTGACCGGTACCGCGATCTGCTCCCCGGCATCGCGCTGCGCGGGGCGATGATCCTTTATCCCAGCCGAGAGGGCGAGCTGAGCACCGCGGCCCCGGACGGCGAACCCGCGCCGCCGCTGACCCCGGTGCAGTTCCTGCACGAGATCGGCGGCTGGCTGTCCGCCGAACCGTCCACTGTGGACCACGAGACGCTGCGGGCGCTGACCGGGCTGGTCACCGGACAGCCCGAGCGGACAGCCTGACCGCCTCCGGCGCCCCGCACCCCCGCCGCCCCGCCCCGCCCCGCGGAGGGTCCGTGAAGGGCACCTTCACGGACGCAGAGTCCAGGGCCCCGGCAAAGTTGGTCGGGGGCCCGGCAGCGGGCGATGCGGAGGTGTGTGCGACCACCTCGTGGCGTGCGCCGGACCGGTTTCGGGTCCGTGAAGGGACCCTTCACAGACTCAGAGTCCG